>JAUWPK010000004.1 GCA_030611625.1 Promethearchaeum sp.
ATATATTGTGTTTCATGTGAATATGAAGTGATTCAAATATTTTTTTAAAAATCATAGAGAAGCAGTAAGAAGAGAAAATAAGTAAAAAATAGAAGATTGAAAAAATTAGGCATTTAATTTCAAATCAGTTCCACAAGCAGAACAGTAAACTGCATTTCTTTCATGTTTGGAGCCACATAATGGGCAGAAGCTTGTACCTTCATTAGAAGTTGATGTAATGCTTGTAGGTTGTTCCTGTTTCCTGTAATATGAGGATTCAGTAACATTAGCATAATTTTTCTGGCTTGATTTTGGTGCCTTCAAATTCATTTCTTCTTTTTTGATTCTGGAATATTTCATTGATTTATCTATTGCATGAATAAATAATACTAATCGTGGGATCATCGACCACCAGACTGAATCGAATAATATTGTAAATACAATACTAACTATTATTAATGCAATCCAGGCATCCTTCATTTCTTTTCGAGCAAGGGTTAAACGTTCAGATTCATCAGCACGTGATGAATTATATGAGCAATGTGTGTTCTTCATTTTTTTTCATCGGACTATAGATAGTTCCTAATAATAAGAAGTAAATTTGATTATAAGAACAATTTTTAGGCCAATTTTTATCACGAATTAAAAATTGTTTTTTAAAACAAATAAAAAAAAAATTCAGAATAAATGTTTTTATGATTGAAAGGATAATAAAAATAAGTATGCAAATTGCACTTCAAATTATCTTCTCCCAGTTCGATGAAAGAATGGGTCCATTTACATTGGTATTTTTTCCAAAAGATATCCCTAAATTTACAGAAAGCACAGTTTCAAACATGACAATTGATCTTTTAACCTATTCTAAGAGCGTCTTGGATGAATTAGCAATAATGTCCTTCCCTCAATTAAAGAAAAAAGGGCTTATAAAACTTTTAGATTGGAAGGACCCCACCCGCAGAGGTGGAAGAAGAGAGGCCACACTCTCGATATTATTTGAAGAAAAAGATGATCCTATTCTATATAAATATAAAGATGACATTGAGGAACAAATAAATGAATTTCTCATAGATTTTCTACCACTTATCCAAAAAAAGGTAGAAAAAAACCTCCTGCAAGATAAACTTAAAAAATTCCATAAACATCTCCAAAATTTCTTACATAAACTAGCTTCTCAGGAATTACAGTTTGATGATAACTCAAAACAATTCCCAAAGACACAAGAACAATCAAAAAAATAGTATTCGCTTTTAAAACCATCATAATTGGGGACCCCGGTGTGGGAAAAACCTCAATGGTGCTCCAATTTACAGATAAAGCATTCCGAAGAAGTTATATTCCAACGATTGGAGCCAACATCACCGAAAAATCAATAATTTTTCATGATACTGAATTTCAGATGATTCTATGGGATCTTGCAGGGCAATCAAAATTCCAAAAAATCCGTTCACTTTACTATAACGGCGCACAATGCGTGATTATAGTTTTTGATTTAACCAAACCCGAATCATTTGAGAATATTAAGAACTGGTATTCAGATATAAAGAGTAATTTCAATAATTTTAATGAGCTCGAGGTTGTGTTGTGTGGAAATAAAAGCGATCTGAATGAAGAAATCCAAATTTCAGAAGAAAAAGCGTTAAACTTAGCAACTCAACTGAATATCGACTATCTTGAAACATCAGCTCTAAATGGCAAAAATATAGATAAAATTTTCGATAATATGATTAATAACATGATCTCAAAGGATTTTATTGAGATATGACTTAGTTTTTGATTTTTTCCAAACATTCAATGAATAAATATGATAATGGAATAGTCCTTATAGAGAAGCACTTTCCTTTTATCCCTTAATTATGTCTATTTCTTACTTAGTTTACACATATGATTGAAAATTAAAAGTTATTCTAAAAAAAGTCTATAAATCTTCATAGTTTTTGCATTTTTTAAAAAAACACTAATGAAATACTTATATATCTATACAACTAATCATTTCAATAGAATTTTATTTACAAAAAGTTTTTTTTTAAAAAAATAAGGATGTGCCAACTAATGAGCAACGAAACAAATCAAGAAGAACCAATTAAAGTCGTTATTATGGGTCTGGAAAATGCTGGAAAAACCACAATTGTAGATGTTCTAACACAGAAAATAAGATACGACCAACTTACTCCCCCTGACATGTATCCTACCAAAAATGTAGAAAGAACAACTCTCATTGAGAAAAACACTGTAGTGTGGGATTTTGGAGGTCAAGAACTCTACCGCAATGAATACTTAACTGATCCAGAAAATTACCTTCGTTTTACATCATTTGCATATTATGTAGCAGATGTTCAAGATTACTACAGGCTTTATTCTTCTACTATGTACTTCATGACAGTTTTTCCAATAATTATAAGAAACAGTCCAGATGCAAAAATGATTATCCTCTTTCATAAAATGGATCCAACCTATGATCCATCTAAAAAAGAACTAAAAAAAAAATTCCTTGATCAGATAGAATCCTTTATAGAATCGCACAAAACATCAATAGAGATATTTGATACGACTATTTTTGATATAAAGAGCATTACAACTGCATTCAGTCGCGTTCTATAAAAAGCATGTCATATTCAGTACCCTTAAGAAGAATAATCAAATAGAACTAAGAGAATTATGAACGAAAATATCCTGCTTTTTTCAAAGCTTCCACAGAAATCTTGGTACTTGGACCATCTCCTCTTGACACATTTACACTGACTTTGCCTTCCAAAGCTTCAAAGATTTCAGCTACATCACCATGTATAAATCCAGGACACAACATTATAGCTTCTATTGATTCGTTTTGTAAATACTCTTTGGATACTTGTAATGCCTCTTCTTGGGTTCTAACAACTATAGAAAATAATTTATACTTTCCCGTATCAATTACGGTTCTATGCTTCTTATAATCAGCATCAGGTGCATGCGCAATGAATAAAGCTTTAAATGCCATACTATTGATTATACATAAGTAATATTTAAATCTTAAAAAGCCATATTTATTGAATTGTAAATTGCATTATCATTCATTTCAACTAAATTCCTTAAACTCTTAACATATTTGATTATACAAATTTTTAAGAGTAAATTATTTTTTTAAATATGAAGGAGATTGGGATGAATATTTCAAAATTTAAAAATGAAAATGAAAAATCCAACACAATAATAATCACCGAGAAAAATTTATTGTTTGAAGAATTGTATTCTGAAATTACGGAAGAGTTTGAAAGAATTTCGCAAAAATTAGATCAAAAACCTCCTGCAAATAATCCAATTTCACCCAATACAGATTTCGTCCTAGAACCAGATCTCTTGCTTCCTTTTAAGCAATTAAATGTTCAAAAATATAACCCAAAAATCTTTAATATGATTGAAAAGTTATTACCTGCTTTTCATGATAACTTACATATAGCTTTCGCTTGCGATATGCGCCATTTTGTGATTAATATACGAAATATTTACAATAAAATTGTTACTGAAAGTTTTCTCTTTTATAAATTCTTCAACACCATCTTTAAACAAAAACTTCTGGATATGATAAATGAATGGAGGTTAGCATTCAACGAAAAAAAAATTAAGTTAACAATTGTTTTATCATTAAAAGGATTTTATCTTGATTCAAATAAAGAATTCAGATCAGTTTCTGTGTTTAAGAATGAATATTCCGAAGTAAAATTCTCAAAACATAAAGATTATTCAATTTTTTCAAATCGTGATCCCTTAATTGGAGGGGAAAAAAAATTAGGTTTCAGCTCAGTATCCCTTCAATTTGCTCCTTATTGTATTACTGCTCAAACTAAAATTAATTTTTGGATTTCTAGATTTGATAATAAGGGATTTTTAATAAATGAAGAATTTAATCTTGGATTCTTACCAATCTGGGATAAAACAAAAGAAATTTTGCAAATTCTTGCACTAGAAGGGAGACCGCTCAAGTATGGAAGACCTTTTTATCAATTCCCTTGGTGGATATCTAAAAAAACAACTCATCATCTAAATTTTCCCATACCTGAATGGATTGATCAAAGTAATTTCATATACAATCAATTTGGTGAAGGATTAGTTCCTGATATTCGAGATGATAGGAGTGATGTCTGGATACCAAAAAGATATCCACGAATTTCAAGAAAACTTAGCAAATTTTTAGAAAACGATTTCATTAAAGTATCAACATCAGATCCTCTTAATCCAACTGAATTATTAACAAACGAATATTTTAAAGAGAATAATATAAAGGGAAACTTACAACGAATTCAACGAAAAATAATTTTATTACAAAAAGAAAATACCAATTTTAATTTTAAAAAGGTACATTTCATATTAAATAAATTATTAGAGATTGGAAAAGCGGATCGAATTGAAGATGTAATACTAAATACTTGTTTAATGTTTGAATCGATATTTTTAAGGGGGATGAAAGATGAATTGAAATATCGGCTAAGTCTTTACGCTTCTTCTCTAATTGCAAATAATTTTCCTGAATTTGAAAAAGAAATGGATTTTATAAAAGCATTGTATAATGTACGAAGTGGAATAATTCACGGTTCTGATAAATGGAAAAAGGGAAAACCATTTAAAAAACTGATTAAATCTTTCCAAGTACCAGAATTGATTTCATTGTATCAAAATGGGGATGAAAACAAGATGATTATCTTAGAATTTAATCTCAAACATCTTCTATACCAAAAATGTTGTAAGATCATAAATTCTTTAATTCAAAAGGATTTAGATTGTTCCCAAGCATTCCAAAAAGCAGGATTTCTAAAATTTTTTTTGAAAAATCGAAAGGAAAATTAGTTTGAATCATTGTTTTTAATAATGACCTTTAAATCCATATTAATCAGGTAAAATTAATTTCGGGTGAAAATTTATCAATTACGATAAATCAAAACTTTCATAACCAGCTCCTTAAAATAGAACATAATTAAATGATTTTTATTTTTTGAAATATGAATTCAGCTATCGATTTCATGCTAATTGAATGATTTTTATCCGTAATGAAAAAGATTTTAAAACCATTTCTGAAACTGTAATCCCCAATATTATTACCTCCAATTAGCCCAACTTCTTATGAACGAAAAATATTGGCCAAAGAGTGGTTGCATATCAATGGAGTGAGAACCTAATCCCAAGTAACTCAAAAGATTAAGGACCTATGGTGCACCGCTTTCAAGTATTTTAAACAGATTAACAATTAGAATAAAACACGGAATTAAATTATTTTAACAGGAATTTCTTCATTTGTTTTGGGGAAAATATTTAATTTTCTCAAAAAAAAGTGGTCGATTAAAAAAATAAGAAAGAATATCCTCACATTCCATCTTCGAAATCTCTAAAGTACTAATAGTATGATTATTAATTATTTAACTTCTAATTTCCAAAAAATATAGAATAAAAAATCAACCAGATCATGTGATCCACAATTATATTAAGCATAAAAGATTCGGTTTCAATACCAAGGATAAGTAATTTGTACTTAAAGCAAATTCACATTTTTGTCGGTAGTGAGGGAGACTATTAAATATGTATTACACTTTAAGTTACATACATTTCGCAATACAAAAATAAAAATTTTTTATACTAAAACAAAAGAAGGTGCAATTAAATGAGTCAAACACACAGTTTATTTCCAGATATGAAGAGTTCAAATATTGAATGGGAAAAAAGATTAAAATTTATCAAAATTCAAAAAGAAAAATATCAAAAAGAAATCAAGGAACTCTTAGAGAGATATTTTTTAAAAAAAGGAAAAATTGTGATATCCTGATTTGAATGTTTAAGAAACACTTAAATTTTTACGTAAATCAAGTATATCGTATGAAACCTTGTTTGCTTTCATTAATACTTCTTTTCCCTTAGAAGATTCAGCCCAAACACTTAAAATTGTATCGATACCGTCACTATAATTCTTGACGATTTTACATTTAACAAGAGTATCTACAATTTCTTTACTTCTTCGAGATAATGAAAAAGAAGATCTCCATTCTTTTTTATTTATATAATTAATTTTATTTTCAATCATGCAATTTCACTTTCATTTTATGATTTACAATATTAAATTAGATTAAAGAAGTATTTATATTTTATTTTGTATGATTATTATTATAAATTTTACAATGTATGATGAATTTAGTTAATCGAGAAATTATATAAATTACGAAAATAAAAGAAAAAAATATACATATGTTCTTCCCTTTAATGACGAAATACTGATTATAATAACATTAATAGTAATTGTTGCAGTTGGATGTTTGACAGTTGTTTATGTCCTAATAAAACCCCGTAATTAAAAGGTAATAAAATGAAAATATCATAAATTGGAGTAATATTTTAATTCTAGTTAGGTTTTATTAATTTTATTGCTTTAAAACAAACCAAAAATCCGAACCCGTACATAATTTTAAATAAACCAAACCGATATATTAAGTAAAGGCGCAAAAAAAAACATGGCTCCCTATAAATTCGAATACATGAAGTTTTATGATGATCTGGAAACTATTTCTCGGCCCTACTCTAAAATTAATGATCCGATCTCTCGTGATTTCTTACTAAAAATTAGGGAAATATTTAAATCAGAAAAAGGAAAATGGGGAATGGCGATCTCAGTGGGAAAAGAAAATGGTTTGGTTAAAGAGTTAAGTCTGGGTACTCATGATGAAAACTTCTCGCCAGAATTCTATCAAAAACTACAACCCCTATTACATGAAATCCCTAAGTATTTACCTCATCTGCTCATCTTAAGTATCCGTATAAATAAATGGAAATCAATACCTAGTGAATTCGCCGAATTAACTGAACTTATTGAATTTTCTATCGGTGGAAATGAACTCTCCTCAATCCCGCCCAACCTCTTCGATAACATGAAAAATCTGAAATTTATTGGATACATGGGTGCTAAAATGACCGAAATTCCTTCTCTAACCAACAACTCATTTGCGAGTTTAGAAGATCTGTCCATTTCCAATTGCCACTACCTTAAAAAAATCCCCGCTCTCGACGCACTCGTTAATTTGCGATGGTTGGAAATTAAAAACTCCGCAATCGAATCTCTCCCCGACAACATCGGTGATTGCTATCATCTTGAAGAAATTAAATTGACCGCTTGCCCAAATCTCCGAAAATTGCCCGAAAGCATCAGTAAACTGACCTCATTGCGAAAATTTAGAATATACGAGTGCGGACTTGAAGAACTGCCCAAAAGTCTGTTTAAACAACCAAATCCGCCTATAATCCCAATGAATATCTGGTACTGCCCCATTTGCACTACGCTAACACAAGAAATGCGCATCGAATTGCCCCCTTCCATCTATGTTGACCCACTCCATATACCAAAATCAAAACTTAATTCTCCCCTATCCGAATCAGAACTAGATGAACCCGATATCAGAAGTATAGCTGAACTTGAACATGTCGGACATGAAGATATGACCGAAGCTGAACGAGATGCATGGTGGAACTACATCTCAAATTTCAAAATTGATGATATTAAATCCAAATCGTATGATGATATGACCACTACCGAACGAGACGCCTGGGATTCCTATATCGATAAAATTGACGATGAAGAAAAGAAGAAAATCGAAAATTGCCTCGCATATCAAACATTTATGGATTTTTATAAACTGGTTCGAGATGGTGAACTACAAATGAAAAAAGAGAAAGAGGAAAGGGAAAAAGCAAAATTAAAAGAAGAAAAAGAAAATCAGGAAAATAATGTCAAAGAAGCTCGCGAAAAAGAAAAAAAAGAAGAAGAAAAGAAAAGTTGGACAAAAATAAAAATTGAAGAAGGATAGCACTATAAACTGGAGATTTTTTTACTTAATTTTAAAAAAGTTGAGTTCTATAATTTAATGATCGAAATCTTTGAAATTCTTCATGAGTTTCCTTTTTTGGCTTGTTTAATGGATGATTAGTTTTTGCATATTCGAAACCGAACATTTAAATAATGGTATTGTCATTGTTATTTTAGAGATTAATCGAATTCGAATACTAATTGAAAAATAAAAATGAAAAAATTACGATTTTCAAATTCTCCCAAAAATCTCAAAAAAATACCATCAACAAAAAAAAAGGGTGTGGAAAAAATTGATCCCGCGAAAAGCTTTGGACCTGATAATACTTTCAATCTTAGATCAAAACCAAGATGGTTTAACCGGTTATGCCTTAGTGAAACAATTTAACCGGTATTTCCCGATGTCAAACATTTCACCTGGAACTCTCTACCCAAAGCTTAGAAAACTTAGAGAATCTGGTGATATATCTGAATCTGGAAATTCAAAGACATACTCAATTACCGATAAGGGAAAAAAACGATTGACTGAAAATGGTGAAAGAATTATTCAGGATAGCATAAATTTCCTTCCAAGACTATTTAAAGCACTTGTAATTGAACCACTCCCTTTTTCCCACCAATTGAATTTCCCAAAATTTCCATTTTTCTCAGATTATCGATTTTTGGATGATATTCTATCTTCAAGTGAATTTTACTGCAAAAATAATGTATCTCAATCAGAAAAAAACTTGGATCGATTAAAGGAAAGGTTGGTAAAAGAAAAAGAAGAATTGAAAAAGCAATATGAGGTGCAAATAGAATATATTGATAAGAAAATTGAATCGATCAATAAGATGGCTAAGAAATGTGAAGATGAAAAGAAAAATTGGAAGAAGATTGAAATTGAAGAAGAATAGTCTGCCCAAAAATGCAGATTTTTTTTTTTTTAAAATAAATAAACATAATAAAAAACCACTTATGAAAAAAGGAGCAAATATGTCGCAGCTACAGAACCCTGCTTGGGAACCAGTTTATCAACAACCACTCGTAATGACAGAGGATTTATTGGTGATTAACATTCATAAACCGAGCGAAACTTCGCTGGAAAAGCAAGTAAAAGGACGTTCGGGCATGGCCGATCAAATAGATTTCAAATATTTTGACAATAAGCAAGAACATCTTGAGCAAAAGAAGAAGCGATACCCATTTTTTTATTGAGAAACTACACAACACTTATTAAAATAGAAATAGATGGAGAAACCGATATATGACAAATAGCAATTATAATTCGCACGGACCCAACCCTCATAAACACAGGAGCGGGATGCATTTTGTTGGAGGATCTTGTGGACCAACTTTCGATCCCAATTTTATGCATATGATGATGAGTAAATGGCAAAATTACATGCCATATGATTTAGAAGAAACGAAAAATGAATACATAGTGACGATGCCATTACCTGGCTTAGAGGTAAAAAACATTGAAGTTTCAGTTAGGGGAAGTGAAATTTTAATTGAAGCTAAAAAAGAAAAAGAACAAATTGAAGAAGGCGTGGAACAACCTGTAAAACTTGAGAAACAGGCAAGTTGGATCCTAAACCGACCTATAAGTGTGAAAATTGCAGTTCAATCGGCTATTGATCCAGAGAAAGTAAAGGCACGATTAAAGCTTGGTGTTCTGACGGTAAATTTCACAAAATTGCCAAAAACTACAATAGATATTGATGAAGAATAAGTTTTTTTTTTACTTCTTTTCTTTGGTTTGATAAAAGATAAACTCAATAATGAGAATTCATTACAAGGAGAAGATTAAATTGAAGCACTATACTGTAGTATTGTTTGATCTTGATGGTACGATAATTGATCCTAAAATCGGGCTTATAAATTCTGTGAAATTTGCACTAGATAGAATGAAAATTGAATATAACCAGACAGATACTTTTGAACGGTTCATTGGGCCACCACTAGATTACTCCTTTCAGAAGTTTTTTTCCCTCTCGGAATCGCAAGCACAAAAAGCTGTTGATTTTTACCGTATTTATTATAAGAAGAGTGGAATTGAAGAAAATCATCTCTATCCTGGAATAAAAGAATTATTTGAAGACCTTGTTAAACAGAACATTCTCCTTTATGTTGCTACAAGTAAACCTACTACATTTGCTATAGATATTCTCAATCATTATAATATTGCAAATTGTTTCGAGGAAATTGTGGGTGCTAATCTAGATTTAACTCGAACTGCGAAAAAAGAGATCATTGAATATATTCTCACAAAATACCCAAATATTGACCCAAATAATTGCATTATGATTGGAGATCGCAATTATGATATTATTGGGGCCCATTCCAGTCAAATGGATTCAATAGGTGTACTTTATGGATATGGCTCACGCGAAGAAATGAATAAGATAAAACCTACTTATATTGCAGAAACAATAAATGATTTAAGAAAAATTTTACTATTGAAATGAGCAGAGAAAAAATATAAAGATAAAGATAATATATTAGTGAGATAGAAATGGCAATAATCCAAAAACCCGAATTATTAGCTCCACTGAATAATTGGAAAACATTTGAATCCCAACCAAATATTCTTGATAATGCTGATGCATTCTATTTCGGATTACAAACAAACTTTTCGATGAGAGATAGAGCAGATAATTTTGCTTTAGAAGATTTAGATAAATTGGTTAAGAAAATACATGATGCTGGAAAGAAATGTTATCTCGCCACAAATATTTTAATATATAATACGGAATTAGTTGAATTACATCAAACCATCCAGCTGGCGAAAGATTCCGGTGTTGATGCAATTATTTGCCATGATATGGCCGCTATAATGATTGCAAAGCAAATTGGGATCCCTTTTCACATATCGACTCAAGCAAATATATCGAACAAAATATCAGCAAAATTCTTTGAAACACTGGGTGCTAAGCGAATAATTTTAGCTCGAGAGCTGGATCTTGATGATATTAAAGAAATTATAAGTGAGACTTCAATCCCTGTTGAAACTTTTGTGCATGGTGCTATGTGTACTGCTGTGAGTGGAAGATGCTATCTTTCAGCTGAATTAATGGGGAATAAACCCGAATTTTCAGCAAATCGAGGAAAATGTGTTCAACCTTGCAGGCGTTATTATACTTTATTGGGTGAAGAAGGAGAAAAAATTGATTATGAACCATTTTCAGGCATGTTTTTTAATGCAAAAGATCTTTGTATGATTGGACATATTCCTGAATTGATAAAAGCGGGGATATCAAGTTTTAAAATTGAAGGCCGAATGCGCGATCCAATTTATGCTGCAGAAGTTGTGGCTTGTTACAGGGAAGCAATAGACAGTTATTATGACGAAACATATTCACAAGAAAAGGTAGATAACTGGCTTGAGGAACTAGCTAAAGTATTCAATCGTGGATTTCACACAGGTTTTTATTTTTCTAAACCAAAAATTGATGATATTGAGCGATCTGTAAGAGGAAATGTTTCAAAATGGCATCGCAAATGGGTTGGAAAAGTTGTTAATTATTATCGAAAAGCCCAAGCAATTGAAATTGAATTATACAATGGGCAACTTCAAAACGGGCAAGAGCTAATAATCGAAAATAAAGCAAATTATTATTACAACTTTAGAATTACCTCGCTTAAAATGGATGATAAAACAATTGAGAAAACTCCTGTTATTGAAGGAAAAAATCATGTTTTTGTTGGGATTAAGGTTAAAAAACAAGTTCCGATTAATTCTGACGTATATTTATTTAAAGTATAATGAGAAAAAAGGGCAATTTTTTTAACTTCATCCAGTTTGCACTTTTTAGACATTGATAATAATCATAAGCTTTATTATTTCTTGGAAAGAAAGGAAACTCTGGAAAATTCGCGATTATCGAAGAATCAAGAGTATTTCCTCAATATCCATGCATTGTTTAAAGAATAAAAAAAAAGGGATTAAAACTATTAGAATAGAGAAAAAACACCTTATAGGATGTCTTTACTGGGATTAACCCGTCATCAGCCATCAAAAGGTGTCAACAAGTGAATTATGGAATTATTTCTAATTCACGACCAACTTTTGCAAAGATTTCTAACGCATCATCTACATCTTTTTCTGAGTGTGTAGCAATTATACTGGTGCGCAATAATTCATGGCCAACAGGTACCGCAGGCATCATATATGGATTTGTATATACGCCATTATCCAGTAATCCTCGCCATAATCTAAAATTTTTTTCTAGTTCACCAACAATAATTGGTACAATCGCAGATTCACTTGGAACGGTATTAAAACCTAGAGATACTAACCCCGAACGGTAACGTTTCAATAGTTTTCGTACATTATCTCTCAAATGATCCCCCTTTTGAATTAATTCAGTGGCTTTAATGACCGACGCACATGAAGCAGGAGGCATGGAAGCACTGAAAAGAAAACTACGCGCGGTATGTTTGACATAATTGATAACTTCCTCTGAAGCGGCAGCAAATCCTCCGATAGAAGCAAAAGATTTTGAAAAAGTTCCGGATAAAATATCAACATCGTCTTTCCCTAATCCGAAATGATTCGGAGTTCCTTCACCGTGATCTCCAAGTACCCCTGTACCATGAGCATCATCAATCATAACCTTTGTATCATAATCATGTGCAATTTTGCATATTTCTTTCAAAGGATTCAAATCCCCTTCAATACTGAATACTCCTTCGGTTATCAGAAGTTTTCCTGCATTTTTCGGAAGTTCACTAAGAACTCGTTCTAAATCTTGAGGATCGTTATGTTTATAGATAGCTCTATTTGCCTTGGATAATCGTACTCCGTCGATAATCGAAGCATGATTTAATTCATCCGAGATTACATAATCCTTTTTAGTTGTGAGGGCTTCTACGATTCCGACATTTACTTGATAACCCGTCGTAAATGCAATAGAATCTTCATATCCCAAGAATTTGGATAGATCAGCTTCCAGTGTGTTATGTAAATCAAGGGTGCCATTTAACAATCGGGAGCCTGTACACCCTGTTCCAAAATTGTCAATGGCATCTTTTGCAGCTTTTAACATTTCTGGATGAGAAGTCAATCCCATATAGTTATTACTCCCAAACATGATGGTTTCTTTACCTTGAATCGTCGTTCGTGGCCCAATTGTGGAACTAAATGGAACAAAATAAGGATATAGTCCCATTTGCTTGTAAGTTTGTGGGTCCGTAAATTTTCGAGCTTTTTTAAATAGATCTGTCATTGTATCACCATTTTGGGCAAGAATTATTCTTAAAAAACCAAGACTGTTAAGTGTGAATCATTTTCTCCACAGCTAAATTCCTTGCCTTAACTGTCAAGTATTAGCTTATCTTTTAAAAAATTTCTGGACGCTTCGTTAAAATTCAGAAAAGGTCAAAACTATTTATTATAAGATTATTTTTCATCATCTTCGATAAAGTGTCATCTTCGATATAGATTCCATTTTTATATTCTAAACCAATTAGTAATGTGATCTGTCCATTTTTTCCACATAATTTGGAATTTCTCAAACTCAGATCTAACAAGCGAGTAATGGCTGAACTTTCCAACCTTAATTGCCTGAATTAAATTATTTTTTTCCAATATTCGTAAATGATGCGAAACTGCAGGTTGAGTTTTTTGAAGAATAGCCTCTAATTCACAAACACATCTATCTTTTTCTTTCAGCATATCTAATATCAAAAATCTTTCCTTATTTCCAAATGCTTCCAGATAATTAAATAAAGTAGAATTATTTTCATCTTGATAAAATTTATCTTTTAATTGTATCAAATCGTCATAAAATTTTACAGTGTCCCCAAAATTAGCACAGCCAGATAAAGTATCGATAATTCTTTTTTTCCTAATCTCATCAGTCATTACTAAAATAACTTATCGAAACCACATAAAATTTATGCAAATATTTTCAAATAAAAAAATTTTTATATGAATACAAATTAACGAACTTAAATAATTTATAAATATATTTTGGCGAGAAATCGTATGGAAAATGAAAAAAATGAAATGAAAAATGTTGCTGCTCGAAGTGTAGAGAAGACAACTAAAACTGAGGAATCAAAAAAAATTAGCTTCTTTGAAAAATTCCTTGCATTATGGGTCTTATTATGTATGGTAGTGGGTATTTCATTATCGAAATATATACCTAACATAGGTGAAACTATCGATTCATGGCAGATATCAGGAATTTCAATCCCAATTGGCATTTGTCTGTTCTTCATGATGTATCCTGCAATGTTAAATTTGAAAGCATCAGAATTAAAGAAATTAAAAAAAAATCCAAAACCTATAATTTTAACTCTCTTTTCAAATTGGATTGTCGCGCCTATAGTAGGGGCTGTATTAGCTCGCATATTTTTGCAAGGATATGAGCAATTAGTTGTTGCTGTTATACTACTAAGTTCTTCTCCATGCACTGCGATGGTTTTAGTTTGGGGGAGTATGGCTGAAGGAAATCAAGAGCAAAATGTAGTAAATACAAGCCTAAACACAATTACAATTTTGGTTTTATATGCTCCTATCGTTTCATTATTAACAGGTATTCAAGATATTGATATAGATAGATTATTGTTGTTTATTTCTGTATTAATTTTTATTGGAGTTCCATTGATATTAGGAATTATCAGTAAAAAATTGCTTATTTCAAAAAAAGGTGAAGAATGGTTTAATGATAAATATCGCCCTGCAGTTGGCAAGATTTCCATTGTTGCATTACTCACGACTTTAATAGTTCTCTTTTCATTAAATGGGAACGCTATTCTTCAGAATCCAGATCAGTTATTATTAATATCTATTCCCATTTTACTCGGTTTTGTAGTTGTTGTTGGATTTAACTTATTAATTACAAAGATATTTAAAATGGGATATAGAGAAGGAATAATTACAGTCATTATAGGATCTTCGAGCCATTTTGAAATTGCAATTGCAACAGCTGTAGCGATATATGGGGTAGGTTCAATCGCAGCGTTAGGAACAACAATGGGGTTATTTTGGGAGGTTCCTATTATGCTGGGTTTAGTATATTTGGGAAAATATCTGAGAAAAAAAGGTTTTTGGAAACCAAAATCAGAATCTTAATCAGAATAAGTTAAAAGAAATATAAAAAAGAAGAAAGAGAGATATAAATTGGCAGTCGTATATATGAAAAAGTTGGAAGAGGATCCAACCATTTATGATGTAAATTTTACTAAACTCACAAAAGGTATAAATTTACAAGTGCAAGATTGGATTTTGGAAAGAATTCAATCACAAGAAAAGGTATTGGATGTAGGTTGTGGTCCTGGTCAATTACCAAGAAAGATGGCTCAGAAAGGAGCTTTTGTTGTTGGAATTGACAAAAATTCTAAAATGATCAGCGTGGCAAATAAAAGTATTTCATCTGAAACAAAAAATTCTCTATCCTTTCTTCAGGGTTCAATAATAGATGATTTCACAATACAGGAACCACTTGATACAATTGTTAGCACATTCATGCTTTCAGAACTTCGACCTTTAGAACAGCAGATTTTTTTACGAGAGGCATGGAAATTACTAAAACCAAATGGAAGACTTTACTTGGCTGCAGAATTTGTACCATCTGGCATTTCAAAGGTAAAATTTTTCTTAGAACGCTGGTTTTATAAGAAAAAAACTGGAAAAAAAAGCGGAAAAACACTTCCCCTCAAATGGTTTTTAAAATATCTTGGTCCGATTGGCTATAAAATAATTAATGAGGAAACTTGGAAGCAAGGTTCGATTAAAGTATTGGAAATAGTTAAAGAGGAATCAAAGAAATATCTGGATCCGGGATATTATACTCCTCCTAAAAAATCTTATTCTGGATTAGGTGCAATATTTCGCTCACTACGATGTATATTAACTGGTCAAGTGGATCCCGTTCCTATTGAACCTGGAATTTATCAATCTGGAAACCCGAATTCAAAATCTCCAATATTAATCACAGTAAATTATGATTATACTTATATTCGTTTTATGAAAGAAATTCAAAAAATTGATGCTTGGGTGCTATGTGTCGATAGTAATGGGATTAATGTATGGTGTGGTGCGCGAGGAGATAATTTTGGTAATAAACAATTAATTGAAGCAGTTAAAGCAACAGACATTGAAGAAAAAACTGAGCATCGGAAGGCAATTCTCCCTCAATTATCTGCAGGTGGTGTTGCGATACCCAAACTTATAACTGATTCACCAAAATTCCCTCTAAAACTTTATTATGGTCCGATTTGGGCTAAAGATATACCTGAATATATCGAAGAAAGTTACAAAATTAAACCAAAATACATGAAAAAGATTGAATTTTCTCTATCTCATAGAATACTAGCAGGAATCACCCATTTAACATTCTTATATAGAAAAGTGTTCTTAATTCCAACATTAATTCTATGTTTAGGCTTAATTCTCCTTCAAATGTTTGATAAAATGTGGTTTATAGGAGAATTTTGGTTATATATTGCGGTTACAAATTTATTAATAAGCATAACTCTCCCGATTTTCAAATTTACTCGGAGATTTATTGTGAAGGGAGCATTAATTGGAGTGTTAAATGTAATTGTTTTGAGTGGTATAACATATTTACTCCATAGTTCAATATCTTTTATGCTTTTTAATGGAGTTCTTTATTTCTGGTTGGCTTTTTTTTCAACAATGTCCTTTAGTGGTTATACATTTAGCACAAGCCCAAGGGAAATCGGAATCGAATATCCGATGTTCAATAAAATTCATCAAATATTGAAGATCATAAGTATAATTTTATCGTCTATTGGTCTTTATTTTTTTATATAAATATTGATTGAAAAGGAATGATGCACATGGAATTTACAAATATAATCAATGAGAATATAGATATGAATGCAAAGATATACATTAATCCAAGTTTATGTATCTCTTGCGGTATATGTGAAGAAGTTTGCCCGTTTGGGTTACCTGAAAGAAATTCTAAAAATAAATATGAGATTACTCGACCTGAGCTTTGCACAGAATGCTCAGCTTGTCAAAAAAATTGTCCAGTTGAAGCAATATTTATGAAGGAAGTGAAAGGTTGTGGATGTTTGTGGAATGTTAAAGCAAGACTTAAATCTAAATCAGATGGAAATAACGATTGTGGGGATAATTGTTGTGGTTAATCTCCAATAATTTTAACCAAAACTCTTTTCCTTCTTTTTCCGTCAAATTCTCCATAAAAAATCTGTTCCCAAGGCCCAAAATCCAATTTTCCATTTGTAATAGCTACCATTACTTCACGTCCCATAATCTGGCGTTTCATATGTGCATCTGCATTATCTTCACCAACATTATGATGGTAAAACGAAACAGGCTCGTGAGGTGCTAATTTTTCAAGCCAAACATTATAATCATGATGCAATCCTGATTCGTCATCATTTATGAAAACTGAAGCAGTTATGTGCATAGCGTTTACGAGAACAAAACCTTCTTGGATTCCACTTTCTTTAAGGCATTGCACTATTTGAGGTGTTATATTGATGAACGCTCTTCTAGTTGGAGCGTTAAACCATAATTCTTTGCGAAAGGATTTCATTATATAAAGATAAATAAGAGTCGATCAAATATAAAATAAGAATCAACTTATGATATGAATCTGAATAAATTGAATTATCAATCTCCACCCACAATTTCTAAAAAATTAGCATAAATTCAAGATGAAAATATATGCCTATCATTATTTTACTGTGGATTTTATTATTTATTGTATCCTATGCTTTAATTTACTATTCTGCAGATAAATTTATAGATTATCTAAAAGAATTAAGTATTCTCTTGAAGGTTTCTCCCTTTTTAATTGGTCTTTTGATTTTGGGAATAGATCCTGAAGAAAGTATTGCCTCAATAATTGCAGCTATTAATGGTTTACCAGATATTGCTATTGGAAATGTTATAGGAAATTCAATAATTTCAATTGCTTTCTGTTTCAGTCTGCCTGCCTTATTTTCAAACTTAAAATTTGAAAAAATCCCGATATTTTACCCTTTATTGATAATTTTAAGCACGTTAATGATTTTGATTAGTGTATTATTACCCCTTAATATGCTATTTGTTGGTGTGGTTAGTTTGTTTATTTTTGGGATTTATTTGACAAGGAATCTGATTAAATATAAAAAATCACAGACTGTTGACATTATTATTGAGGACGATGAAGATGATGATGAAATTGAAGAAAAGGGAGAAAACCAAGAGAAATCTAAAATAAACAGGAAAAAGGCTATTCTTATTTTAAAAATTTTTTTTTTTTTTATATTTATTATATTAGGTGGGGAAGGTTTAATTTTTACAACAAGACATATCTTATCTGAAACTGGGATTGATGAATCCTTCTTTGGGTTTATTATAATTGCCTTTGTTACGAATGTAGAAGAAATAACCTTATTATTTAAATCTATTAAAAAAAATCAAACAAGTATAGGTATTGGAGGAATGATTGGAAAGATAATTTGGAATATGGGATTTACTCTTGGTATAAGTGCTCTCATAATAGTGGAAATTCCCTTTACTTCAGCAATACTCTACAATTCTGTTCTACTTTTAATTTTGGGAGTGTATTTTGCCTATCTTATTTATAAAGGACATATTAACAAGAAAGATGGATTTATTCTTTCCTTAGGCTTCATACTTTTTCTTATGCTAAACATATTTTTAGGATTTTTATAGGAAATAAGCATAATTTAATACTTTGTTTTTACTTCTTTGGTAATAAAGCAAGTTTCTTTAATCAAAATTCCCGGAATTTGCGAAATTTTATCCTCAATTAACGGATCTAGATGTTCCAAAGAAGGAATTTCGACTTTAATTAATAATCCACAATCACCGCTTAATCGATAGATATCTGTAATTTCATTAATTGCAATTAATTTTTGGGTAATTTCTTTTATCTTATTCAAGTCTGGTTGGATTTTTATTGTTGCTTTTGTGGGATTGTCCATCTTCTTTTCATCTAAAACAATTGTAAACTTTCTTATTATTTTCTCCTCAATTAATCTATTGACTCGTCGCCTAACAGTTGCCTCCGTTTTGCCGATATCATCTGCTATTTTACGGTATGAAGTACGTGCATCATCTTTCAGAATTGCTAAAAGGTTTCGATCAATTAAATCAATATGTGGCTTATTGTCAATTTTTTCCATATATTTATCACTAATACCTATATAAAGCTAATGAAAATATAAATTTTGTCGAATTGTAAAAAAACAAAGATCATTTTCATCAATATTTTTTTGATAAATTGTAAAATATTTGATAAGAAAAGGAAATAAAAAATAGAAAAAAGTGGATAACTTATAAAAAACTGAAAAAGCGTAAAACTAAAAATTCATCAAGCGTTATTTGTAAATGAAAAATGCTAAATCGTAATCCTTTTCCAATTCCTGGCGAACTAGTCATTTGCAAGGTGATCAATGTAGATCGTGTATACGTCCGAGTTTCGCTAGAAGATTACAGTGGATTGGCTCGTGAAGAACACGCATCTGGAATGATTCACATTAAAGAATTAAGTAACAGATGGGTTAAAAATATTCATTCAATTATCTCAGTTGGGCAACGAGTTGTTTTGTCCGTCCTTCGAGTTAATGAAGAAAGAGGGTATTTAGATCTTAGCTTAAGGCGTGTTAATAAAGTTCAAAGAACTAAAACGATGAGTTCTTGGCGGTATGCAACAAAATTAGAAGGACTTCTGAAATTTTTCGCAGAACAAAATAAATTAACAATAGTAGATCTTTATAAAAAAGCACTGTGGGCAATAATCGATGAGTATGGGGATTTACGCAGCGCTTTCGAAGATGTAAAAGAAGAGGGTATTGATGTGCTAAAAAATATACCCAATTTGGATTTATCTGAAGACTTAATCAATGCACTATACCAATTAATCATAGAAAATGTTACAATTTCCAAAGTAAACATTAACTCAGAGTTTCAAATTCAGGTTCCGACTGGAAATGGTATCGATCTCATAAAAGAAGCAATAGCTGCTTCTATTAAACTACGGAAAGCAAAGGGTATTTCAATTAAATTTTCCTATAGTGGTGCTCCTATTTATAGATGTGAATTGGAGGCTAAGGATTATCCTTCTGCAGAAAATCATTTAACTAAAGTTAAAAATAAAATGGAATCTATTATTGGTCCTAATGGGACTGTTGAAATGATGAGAATATAGAGAGGAAGAATAATGCCATCACGCTTAAAACGTTGTTCGAAATGTAAACAATATACAATTGCAGATAATAAATGTAAGATTTGTGGAGCTCCTTTAGAAAATATTGCACCTCCAAGATTTTCTCTTGAAGATAAATACCAGCAATATCGAATCCCTTATTTTAAGGAAAAAATGAAGGAAAAATTCAAGATTCTGGATTAATTTTTATCGCTGCATTCTCTTCAATTAAAATTGAAGCGTTTTGAATCGGTAAGCGGACAATATCTTCCTTATTGAAAGGACCGTAAATTTTAAGGTCTTTTCCAACTAATGCAGGAATGCTTTTTGTAAATCTGATTAAAATATATGCTACATCATGTTTTTTTTTAATTATTTGCTTCTTAGTAGTATTACCATTTGTATCGATTAAATTTTCATTTGTTTCTAATACTGGATTTGAGTTTGAATTTATTTGTTTAATTAAATCTTGTCTTGTTTCTATTTCATCTGAATTTTTATTGGGTTGTAGCTTTTCTTCATTTTTATGGGAAATGCCGTTATTGTTTTCAATACTTGCTAATAGGTATTTTTTTGTTTTTGAATCCCCTTTAAAAGCGGAATATAATTGTTTATAATAATCAAGTTCAACAGGAAAAAGGAATTTTTCATCAATTTTTTGTAAGGAGCGGCACAAGTTCAATATTTTCTCAGAGCGAATATTGTAAAAATCTTTTATCATATAAAGGGTGTTTTCAAGGGTTTTTTCGTTTATTCTTTTTATTACATTCTCTCTTTTTTGGCTTTTTTCTATTGATTCTTTGATTTTAGTAATTAAGAACTGAATTTCTTTCAAAAAATTATCTCTATCCTTAATATTTCCTATATTATTACTTGTTGCTTCGTTTTTCCATGCTCGAAATAACAACAAATAAATTTCTTCTTGAGTTTTATCCATTTCAAATCCCTTTATTACTATTTATTTTAGTAGCTGATTGTTTTTTTTTCTTTGTATTAATTTAGCAACATCAAGGTACTAGCTGGAGTCCAGAAGATAGGGGCATTTCAGCCTATTTATTTTAATTTGGCAACGTCCTTGCATAATAAAAATAATGCCGTATTAAGCGGGAGTTTTAATTTCTCACCTTTGTTATAAGGGCCATAATTGGTACTTCCTATTCTAATTTTAGGTGATATTGGTGCGGTTATCTCTATATCTAATGTATTTTCTTGATTATCTGGAAAGGATAAAGCATCCTTTAAAGGATCAAAATCTTTCAGATCTTCATATTTTATTTTCATTACTTTAAATCCCGTTTTTCCATGAAGAGAACCTTCTAACCGGATTAATCTATGTAAATCAATGCTAACAACGACATCTATATCGGCTTTTATTCGATCTCGTAAAATTTCGAATATTCTGATCCAAGTTTTATCACTTAATCCTGCAACTTGCCAAATTTTTCTCTTATTAGAAATCTGGTTAATAAGATACTGTCGGTTTGAAATTAAATTATTAATTAACACAGCATTCAATTTTTTTCCATAAATTGGCTTTTCAAAAACTTCTATTATCCTTGGTTCCCCTTGTATTAAAATGTTATAGAGTTCTTTGGCAATTTTTCCTGCCCAACCAGGATCTTCAATTGAAAATCCCATCATATTATTTTGTATCTTTCTATAATCCCATATTTTAAATGAAAATCCTTCTCCAGTAACATAATCTGAAATCTCACGGCGCGCATCTTGATCTAAATCCAAAAATTCTTTCGTTTTCAAATGAACATGATAACCTCGATGTCCTGAAAAATAAAGATTAATATCCTCTAAAGGTATGGAAAATTCCTTTAGAAGGAAGTTTTCAACTAAATTAAATACTTGCTTCTTGGAAACATCTAAACATTCATCACATATCCAAGATATTTTATCAAATTTTGTACTTTCACATTCTGAACATTTTAATGGTTTTTCCCCTTGAAACATTGCTCCACATGCTTTACAAATTGCATAATCATGATTATGACGACAGCTAGTAGGAATATGGTCTGCATCGATATCAACTACGAAATCACATGATATGTATCCTTTTTGATCCATAGTTTCAGCTCCAGGTCGCTCATAATAAGTTGCGCTATGATACGAATGTCTTGGAGCTGTAGTTATTAGATGTCGAACTAGATATTTATTTGAAGGAAATTGAATATGGCGAACCATTCCTTTATGATCCCATGATAAAAAAGCAAATTCTCTTTGTTGGAAGGTAGAGATTTCTGGAAATTCATTAGCATGCGCTCGGTAATATGCTTGAAATAATTTTTTAAGATAAAGTTCCGTTATTTTGAATCTTCCTCCTTCTTTTTAGTTATTTCCGATTCATCTGAAGATTCGAGTTGATCTACAATTTGAGATCTGTGAAGTCGATTTAATTCAACTTTTTTCCAAAAAATGAAATCTTTTGCAGGATTTTGGATAGGTACAATTTCTCCATTACGCTTTTTTGCTCCATCTCTACACAATTTATCACCAAAATTGGGATCATCATCTCTGCATATGTGATATGACTTCAGTTTTACACAATTATACATACTATATTTCTTTCCTTTTCCAGACCCCGCGGCAAATTCTGTTTGATATCTTGCGATTTTTTCATCAAAATCTGGAGAAGTACGAAAAATATCAACTGTTTCTTCTACTGAATGATTTGTGTTTAAATAAAAGAAAGCAATCGCCAATCTCTCGTTGTGTGATAGGTTTTCTCCATGAATTACTCTATATAATATAGCTTTGATGCATGGAGGGAATAATTCGGAACCAATAGTTTCGCCTTCAGAAAATATAGATGATTCAAACCTTTTCTTATGAGTTGCCATCATCTTTGAAATCTCATCCAATATATCTGTTATTTCAGGTATCTTTTCCATTTGACTTGATAATTCTTTATTTATCTGCCTATAATCGGGTAGAGTTTTTTGCCGAACAAATTCTCGAAGTAACAGAACTACATCATGACGAATAAGATAGATTTTACCACTTTCAAAATATCGATTTATCAATTTCCAAGAATCATTTCTTATTTTGGTAGATACTCTTAAATATGAAGGAAAATCCATTTGGAATGGATATTTAATCCCATTTTTAAAAATATGTTCGTCAACTGTACAAGATATACCTAAATTAGAGAAAATATTCTGCAATATTTTATTTGGGAAATCTTTTTTAGCATTATATTTACTTAATTCCAATTGGCAATGTTTTGCATAAGTATTTGTTAATGCGTTTCCTAAAATCCGATTTCCTGAGACAGAGATAATTATCTGCAGAACTGGATACATAGCTAAATGAATTACATCACCAGTAGGAGTAGAAAACTCTTCTTTAGATTGGATTATATTTCTAAAAAATTGTTTTATTCGTTCTAAAAGTTCATCATATTCCTTAAAGAGAAACTGGACCATTTCAATCAAAGAAATTGACCCCATTTTTTCTTCAGAAATATTCAGATCATCAAAAAGTACCTTGCTACTTTCATTTAACCAAGGAAATTGAAGGAATAATTGCTTTGGGAGATTATATTTTTGAATAATTTCCATCTTTCATACCACTTCTTAACTTTTTCTTTAAACTTTTAACTATATGAAATTATTTATGCGAAATATTTAGAGTTTAATTGTTACTGTATTAATTTTTTCACTTACTCAATAATTTTCTAACCTACCTTATTTTCTAAAATATGAATTTAATTTTGCGTATTAATTTTTTCAAATCCCTCTCATAATATAATTTCTTATTGAAAACGGAAGGATGCATGAGTTTTTTCCGGAAATTTAAAGCATCAGAATTTTCCATAATTCTCTCCATCTGTTCTCGCAATTCACTTTTCTTTACAATTTTTGGACATTTGAATCTTATCTCTATCTTTGTAAATGAATCCGATTCAATTCTCACTTGAAGGTGGTTATTCTTCTCATCATAATCAATTGAGGACTGAATTTCGGATTCTGAAATAATTTCAGGGGTTCCTGGATTTTCTATTGCTTCAAAATTCAGTATGTAATTTCGAGAGGTTGGTATGTATTGTGGCTTTTCTTCTGAATGCTCTATAGAAAATGACACTTTTTCATCCCAATGCAGTTTCAAAGTTGT
>JAUWPK010000120.1 GCA_030611625.1 Promethearchaeum sp.
TTATGCACCTTTAGATCAAAACTTCACATTTTTCGTAATTTACGGTAGATCTACAATTGAAATAAATTATAATAGCGTAAACGTGGAAATTATTGAAGGAAAAGTTATGAGCTTGAAAGAAACGGACGAATTTATAAAAAAAAACATTAAAAGAAAAATTATTGTTCTTGGGGCAACAACTGGAACTGATGCTCATACAGTTGGAATAGATGCTATAATGAATCCTAAAGGATATATGGGACATTATGGTTTAGAACGCTACAAAATGATTGAGGCATACAATTTAGGTGCTCAAGTGCTAAATGAGGATTTTATAGCAAAAGCTAAGGAATTGAAAGCTGATGCACTTTTAGTTTCTCAAACAGTTACTCAAAAAAGGATTCATATTCACAATTTGACAGAATTAGTTGAAATGTTAGAAGCTGAAGGAATACGAGACAAAATTTTATTAATTGTGGGCGGTCCTAGAATTACTAATGATTTAGCTAAAGAAATAGGCTATGATGCAGGTTTTGGATCAGGAAAATTTGCTGATGATGTTGCTACATTCATCGCTCAAGAAATTAATGAGAAAAAATGAAATCTTTAATCATCATGCTCATATATTTTTAATTTATTTTTCTTATGGACGTTTAACAAATTTTTTATGATCTATAGTCTATATCATATCAGTAAAAATGAATGAAGAAATTTACCAGTTAGAGTTAGAAGACCTTTTTGAAAAATATCAAACCGATAAAAAAGATGGATTGACTGAAGTAGAAGCATCAAAACAACTCGATCTCCAAGGATTTAATGAAATTCCTGTTGCACCTCAGAATCTATGGAAAATTTATCTCGCCCCTTTATTTAATTGGCTAATAATAATTTATTTCATTGCATCAATCATATTGCTGATCGCGGGATTAATTACTGGTGACAATAATATGAGTCTCATATATATTACGCTGGCAATTGTAATTCTTAATTCAATAGTCGCGATCGTTCAACAGGCTAAAGCCACAAAAAAATTAAAAGCTTTGAAAGATTTGGGCGCTCCTTCTACAAATGTAATACGAGACGGACAACGATCACAGATTTTGACCAAAAATATTGTTGTTGGTGATATTCTTCTTCTAAATACAGGAGATAAAGTACCAGCTGATGCAAGAATCATTAAAGCTACAAATCTCGAAGTGAATGAAGCTTCTTTAACCGGCGAAAGTGAACCAGTCAAGAAAAATTATACAAAAGCCCTGAAAATTGAAAATCTTCCGCTTCAAAGCCAAGAGAATATGCTTTTCTATGGTACATATGTTGTGATGGGAAATGCTTTGGCAATTGTAGCTGCTACTGGGCAAAATACTGAAATTGGTAAGATTTCCCAAGGCTTACAAGAAGCTAATTCATCAGAAATTCCAATTCGTAAAAAACTAAATAATATTGGAAAATGGTTTGGAATCGGTGTTATTTTTGCTTGGTTAGCAGTTATAATTATTCTTTATTTCACAACAGGTAGGATTGAAATAATCACGGGTTTGTACTCAGCGATGGACATTATGCCGATTAATATCCCATTACTCACTACAATTGTAATGTTAACAGGGGTTCTTGTAATGGCTGAAATCGGTATTATTGTCCGAAATCTTACTTCAGTTGATTCATTAGGTCGAGTTTCGGTTGTATGTTCTGATAAAACAGGAACTTTAACAAAAGGACAGATGAGTGTTCAACATATATGGGTGCGAGGATCACGTTTTTCGGTTTCGGGTTCAGGTTATGTTCCCGAAGGAGAAATAATCTTAGAAGATAAAATAAACGAGCCTCAAAAAATCGTGAATATTGATGATTATCCACATTTGAAATTATTGCTAACTGCGGGATTTTTAAATAATAATGCTTCACTCATTAAACATGAATTTGAAGTCGGTAAGAAAGTTCTTACAGATTGGAAAATATTAGGTTCACCGACTGAAGGATCCTTGGTTTCTCTTTATCAAAAGATAATGAAGAAAGATGAAGTCGGGCATTTTGAACTAATCCAAGAATATCCATTTAGTTCACTTTTAAAACGTATGTCAAAAGTATTTAAGAATTCTGAAGATGGAAAATATTATGTATTTACTAAAGGTGCAAGTGAAATCTTAATAACTTCATGTTCCAAATTTCTGGGTGATGATAATATGTCATTTGATTTCATTGATGAGATGAAACTTGTAGTGATGAATACTACTAATGAATACGCTAGGCAAGGTTATAGAATATTAAGTTTAGCTTATAATGTCTTGGATGAACTCCCTAAGAATGTGGAAGATGAAGAATTAAGAGAAATCATCGAAAAAGAACTAATTTATATTGGATTTGTATCTATTATGGACCCTCCTAGAGATGGAGTGAAAGAATCAATAGAAAAATGTCATAACGCTGGAATTAATGTTATTATGATTACTGGGGATTCTTTAATGACAGCAAAAGCAATTGCATCCCAAATCGCAATATTATCAAAAGAAAATGGAAAAGAGATTGCGATTGAAGGTAATAAAATTGACAAATTGGAAACACCTGAAGATTTCTTCAATATCAAAGTTTTCGCAAGAGTTTCTCCAAAGCATAAGCAAACAATAGTTGAAAGATATAAAGACGCCAAAAAAATTGTTGCAATGACTGGAGATGGAGTAAATGATGCTTTAGCTTTAAATATTGCTGATACTGGAATCGCCATGGGAATAGCTGGAACAGATGTTGCAAAAGAAGCTTCAGATATGATTATTTCAGATGATTCATTTTCATCTATTGTAACTGGGGTTCACCAAGGAAGAGGGATTTTTGCTAATATTCGCTCTCTAGTATTCTTCTTCATTTGTACAAATCTATTTGAAGGAATTGTTCAATTTTTTATAGCGGTAATATTAAAACTACCTTATTTTCTAAGTGATGATTTTTACTATCAATGGGTATTTCTATCACTTACATTGCATACTCTTCCGGGGTTCATCTTAACCTTTGATACAATATCAAAAGATGTGATGAAAGAAACCCCTCGGAATTCTGAAGAGATAATATCGAAAAAATATCTCTTTTTGTTAATTGCTTACGGCACGTTCTTAGCATTAGCCATGCTGGTTATATATTTTCTTTATATCAATGGAGATTTCTCAGATACACTTCGGAATAGAGAATTAGGAAATTTAAATCCATATTATCTGTTCACAAGCGCTACATCCCATTTGTGGAGTGGAGTAAATACATCTCAAGCTAAAACACTCACTATGCTTATGACCACATTATATTTCTGTGAATGCGCACTAGCTTTGCAAATTCGTCGTCCCAATATGTCAATTATTAAAAGTATAAAAGATGGAAATAAATTCATGTTCATCATAATTGGAGCATTGTTTATAATATATCTTTCAATTATGTATGTTCCAAATCTACAAATTGCTTTAGCAACATCAAGTTTTGGAATTCAGCTTAATTTCGTGGTTCTCAGGATTGAAGACTGGGTCGTTTGTTTTGCAGTCGCTGTTCTATGCTGTATTGGACCTTTTGAAATAATTAAATATTTTTCAAGAAAACGAGGAATTTTTTACTAAATATCAAATTTATCCTTATTTTCGTTTACTTTGAAATCAGTTAAGGGTATTATTCTGTTCTTCCTTAAAAACCAGGTTTCTATTTCCATTTCCTGTTTTTTTCCCACAATATTTTTAATATTCGAATGAATAAAATTCCAAGGAACTGAAATTTGTTTATTATTACAGGTAGGAAATTCGATTTTAGCGCGTTTTTGCTGAATATCCTTAATTATTCCGGATAAACGGGTTCTTTTATTTCCATATGGTATCATTGTTAGAAGTCCTCTTAAAATTGAATCTATTTACAAATTAAATTTTGTTTTTTTATAAGATGTTTTGTTATGAGATAAATAAAAAAATCTCTCACTAAAATTTATTTGATCGAGTATTCTTTTAAATTTTATTTATTTTATTCAATAAAATCGACATTATTCACCAAAAGCATTAAATCTCCTTAAGAATCCTTAAAATGCCGACAAATTAAAAAGATATAAACTTCCGCGATAGCTAGCGCTACCTCGGAGAATGTCAATTTTTAAAAAAAACTCGAACCATAGCTCCGCTATGCCCGTCATGTATATAAATAAAAATTGGTCCTAGAAGATTTATGTCGATTGCTCGGTCTATCGGCCTTCACTTAATAATTTTTAAAAAAAATAATAAAAAAAAATGATTAAGAATTTAATTCTTTAAATTTCGAATAAATTTCTAACCTTTCTAAAGCCATTTTGATAGTATCCGCAGCCATTGGAATTTGCTTCATAAGTGGCTCAAAGAAATGTCTTGCTTCTTCTTCATGCCCAATACCAACACTTGGAACCAACATAATAATTGCTCTTGCAACATGCATTAATGGAAACTCTTGCATAATTTTCTGAAAATTCTTCATATACCATTCCCACAACCAATTTTGAGCTTCGGGATTTCTTGAAATTCCAGCAAGAGTTATAAAGCGATTTTTCTTAGGAACTTCTTTGAAATTGAATTCTAATAATTCTTCTAATTTGCCTTTATCTTTATAACATGTTAAAGCATTCAAAATTCGAAACTTTTCACCTTCAGAAACTTTTTCATCCATTAATTGCTTTTTAAAATAATCTTCTGCATCTGGATTTGAAAGCGCTCCAACTTTTAAAACACTAGCAATTATATCAGAATGAATCATCTCTCCATTAAGAAGATCTTTGAATTTTCCTTCACAAAAAGTTGCAATTTTCTTAGATCCATAAGTTACAGCACTCCATAATAATGAATCTCTTAGAGTTGTAACCTGGACATTTTCACCCTCTTTTGGATAAAGTTCAATTTTATCAAGAACTACTTCAGATAATTCTCTTCCTAATTTGTCGATTATTTCACGCTTGTTAGGTAGTAGTAAATGCAAACTGTTCAAATTTCTAGAAATATCGAGCATGGGCATAAAATGATCAACATTTCGGAAATAATCCCCTAAAAACTTCAAATAGTAATCAAATGTATAATCTCCCCTACGAACCATGGCAAAAAGATCATTTTCAATTCCAAATAAGTCTTCGGGTGAGAATTTACTTTCTACAATTAATTTACCCAATTTTTCTAAATTACCATCTTCATATTTCACACGATAAAATCCGCTTTGCCCAAAATTAAGTTTAAAAGCATCGGTATTCTCCGGAATTTTTATAATTTTTTCTTTTTCCTTGAAAACTACTTTAATTATTTCGGTCTCCTCATTATTTAAAAATAATTTGATATTTAATGGAATTAACCACTTACTATCTGAATCATTCGGTAGAAATGTAAAGCGCGATTGCTTCAATATCAACTGATTACCTTTTCTTTCGACCTTGATTATAGGATAGCCTACATTATGAACCCAAGTGTCTGCAAATTCCTTAATTGGTTCACCTGTAGCTTCTTCAAAAGCATCCCAATAATTTTCACTTGTTGCGCATTCAAATTTGTATTTATCAAGGAAAAACTTAATTCCCTTCTTGAATTTGTCTTCATCTAAATATCCGTTCAGCATTTTAATCACTGCTGCCCCTTTTTGATAGATTATTGGTGCACTTGAAGGATCAAGATGCACTTCTTCTGCTTCTCCAATTAATTCAACGGGTACTGAAAACTTTAATGTATCACGTTCCATTCCACCTAAAATAGTTTCTAAGATGAACACTTTCCAAACATCCCATTCAGGATAATAATAATCCGGTATTGAATATGTAAAATATGTTGCGAAAGATTCGTTTAACCAAATATACTTCCAATCACTTGGAGAAACTAAATCTCCAAACCACATATGAGCTGTTTCATGGGCAATAATACTTACTATTCTCATTAGTTCCGTTGTTGATGTTTTTCCTGGATAATAGAGCATTGCATTTTCTCTAAATGTAATAGCTCCGTAGTTTTCCATAGCGCCATAAGCAAAGTCAGGAACGGCTATATAATCGCATTTTGCTATTGGATAAGGCACACCGGTATATTCTTCACCAAATGTTATTGATTTCCTACCAACCTCTAATGCTAATTTTGCATATTCTATTTTTCCCAATGGTGTTATTGCTCTAATCGTCGGTTTTTTTGAAGTATCTTCAATAATTTCAAAAGGACCGACACCGAAATACAATAAATAAGTGCACATTTTTGGAGTTCGGGCAAATTTAACCAATTTTTTACTGTCACCTAATAGTTTTTCTTCAATAATTTCCGTATTAGAAATAGCTAGTAATTTTTCTGGAACAATATATTCAATGTCGAAAGTCGCTTTTTTAGCAGGATGATCAAAGCATGGAAACGCAGCTCGAGCATCACGTTCTTCAAATTGGGTTGATGCTAGATGTTTAGTTTCACCCTGATAAATGTATTTGCTTCTATAGAATCCTGTGAGCTTATCATTCAAATTCCCGGTATATTGTAGTTTTAAATTTATAATACCGCTCATTTGCTCAGGTAATGTAATCGTAATTTCTTCTTTCTTTTTCTTAAATTTAAATTGGCACTCTCTAAATTCGTTTTGTTGATTCACTTCGCATTTCTGAATCTCTAAATCTTTTCCATTTAGAAGGATTTCTTCAGTTGGCTTTTCCAGATCAATTTCTATCTCTGTTAAACCACTGAAAACAAAATTCACTAAATCTGGTTCTAAATGTAAGTTATAATGAATAGGTTTCATGTATGTCACTTTTATAAAGTAGTTGGGGAAATAAACATAACATTAAATAAAAAAAATTAGATAATTCTTAAATTAGCTCTCAATCGCTCTAAAACACCATTTCATTTAATTACAACAATATTTAAGTGTTTTAGTAAGAAAAATATAAGAAATGGGCCGACCCGGGATTGAACCGGGGACATCCGCGGTGTAAGCGCGGCGTTATAACCACTAAACCATCAGCCCTATATTAAAAAAAGAATTTTGAATTTTATTTTTTTTGGTTCCAAAACTTTTGGAGTTTTTTTGAACGCATTGTTGAAAATCGACAATCTGGGAGAAAAGGACCAATGTGAGAGATAATTCCTGGAGCATTTGTGCCTTCTTTACATATAATAACAGTTTCTAAAGGGCCTAATCTATCAATTTGAACAATATCAATAGTATGCCCACGTTTTGCGATAGTTCGCTTGATCATTTGTCGCGCAATTCCGGTTGTAAATATAAAGTCCAATCCAGAGTTAGTCCATTCTTCAATTTGATTTAAAAAATCATCGCTAAATTTACCTTCAAACCGCATTTTTCCCCCTTTTTCATTTTCAATTTTTACAACTTCAATTTCAACAGGGAGGAAATCCATAAAACCGTAAAATGAAACAATATCTGCTAAGGGAAGTTTCCTACCACTTACTAATTGTGATCTTAATCTGTGTAATGGTATGAGAACTTCTTTGACGGGTGATTCAATTCCTACATCAACAAAAACACCAAATCCAATTTTTCCAACGGAGCGTAAAATGCCATGTAATGGTTTATTTTTTGGTACATTCTGAGTATCATAGGTTTTTCCAGTAATTTCATTTAGGATGTTAGAAACAAAAACTAAATCATCCTTAGTATTTCCTATAAGCTGAACAAAAATTCGATCATCCACTTTGTAATGGAGACTTTGGATTTTGAGATGTAGATCTTCAGGGACTCGTTCTTCAAGCACTTTTTTTAAAGTACCCATGAATTTTTCACGAGATTTTGCTGGATTTTCTGCGTTCCATCTATAATAGTGGAAATTAGTAGTAAAATTTAATTTTTTATTCATTTGTTTCATTGTTGCCTTTACTCACGAAATTGTTTTGAATTACAGTTTGTTTGTTCAATTACCGATGGCCTTGAACATGATTTGAAATATTAAGGGAAGTTTTCCCAAAAAATACAAATTAAGGTTATGCTAAATTGAATTTACTATATCTAAAAAATTTTTTTGTTTTATGGAATAAGGAGGAAAATTTGATATGGATGAAGAAAGAATCAAATCAGAATACGCTACTTTTCAAGAGGAAAATCCAGGTTTTGGAAATATGGTTGTTCTTACCCGAGATGGAAAAGTTTTATTTCGCTTAGACCCCAATTTCATATCTGATGAAGAAGGAAAAATTTTAATGGATGCTTGGATAAATCGTAAACCTGCAATAGAATGGCCAACTAAGAGATACCCTATATTCAGCTGGGAAGATCTTCAGTTTGCTGCACGAAATATTAAAGAAAAAGATACATTAGTGGGATGTATTACAAAATCAAAAAATTTTGTAGTGGTTCACATGGCTGCTGGTTCAAAACCTGCTCCTGCTATTGCTACAATTACCCTTAATCGTTGGTCTTGGGATAAATTTTAGTTAAATTATCTTCACAGTTTTTTTTCCTTTTCTTTCTTTATCGTTACCCACGATCAGGTCCACCGATAGCTAGCATACCCTTCTTAAAATGACTTTCAATAATTCTTTGGTTCTTAGTATCGTAAATCATTCTATTTGAATACGAATATCGTTGTAAACTGCAAATATTTGCTATTTTAGAAGCAAGATTATTTGACTCTAGCATTCCTATACGAATAGTAAATGCTTTAGTATTATTTTTCAAGCTATTCAATAATAATTCAGGTTCAAACTCGCACTCGTCATCAACTATCCATGGTCCTATTTTCAAATGATCTTCCTTGGGAATAGCCATGATGAAACCTGTTATCTTATCATCTTGCTTCAATATTTTGCATAGAGATTTATATCGCGTGAAGATTTTTCTGAGTAAAAACTCGCGATTTGCTTGAAAATATTTGAGATCAAGTGTCAAAATATCTTGAAAATCTTCATTTTTCATCTGAAATACACGATTACTTGGTTTATGAATGACTTCCCCTTCCAACCGCAAGGATTTACAACTTACCTCAAAACCAAAACTCTGATAAAGTCCAACAGCCTCCTCCACTCCATCCAACATAATAATAGAATTACCTGAATTTTCCAGATGAGCTATTGCTTTTTGCATAAGTTGTTGACCTATTCCTTGATTTCGGAATTTTTTTTTAACAATAAGATTACCAATAAATCCAAAATTGTCATAAGGTACTGTAAATATCATTCCCACTGGTTTATCTTTCATTATTGCTAAAGTAGCACAATTTGGAGCGAAAAAGAGAAGATCTTCCAATTCTCCACGAGTTGTTCCCCAATTTTCTATTGTTGTAAGATCAAGTGCAAAATCCAAATCATCTATGGATAAATTTCTAAA
>JAUWPK010000335.1 GCA_030611625.1 Promethearchaeum sp.
GGGACAAAGTCGAAGTAATATCCCTGAATATTACTTTACGCGATATTTAACCTATCAAGTGTTATTAGAATCTAATCTCCAAGGAGTACCCCTTCCATTTCCCGATCCTGAAAATAAATTGGGAACGAACATAAATGGACTTAATCTTCCGTTAGAAATCCTTGAAAAAATCTATTGGAAAAATGCAGAAACATTTTTTAGTAAAATATCTTAAATCTTTTTATGGAAATTAGTTATGCAAAATTAGCGTGGTGGATTGTAAAAAATCGAGTGCGTTATCCAAAATTTAAGAAGAAATGCATGTATCATTCTGAACCAAATCTAATCTATGGTTTAACAGATCATCCACTAGATAATAATGCAACAGCAGTTTTCGATATTTTCACAATTATTAGAAAATTTCTTGCTCGCAAACCTATTTCGATTCTTAAAATAAACTTGAAAGAAAAGAATAGAAATTCCTTCATATTTCAAGCAAAAGGTTATAATATCACCCAAAATCGTAATCTCAACATTAATTATCTGGAATATCTCACTCATGAGAAAATCAAATTTACTGATTGCACTTTGCAGATTGATGTTCTAACAGAGACTACATATCGTCTTAGACTTGCTATGAAGGACAAGGTTCCTTCGCACAATACACCAATGCTTTATGCAGATATTACCGATGAATCACTAAAAACAAAATTTGAAGAATTACAGGAGAAATATGTGATATCAACATCTGCTCTTCAAATTCATATTTTTAAAGAGGATTTTAAGATTCAGATTTATGATCACAATGGGCATATAATAACTGAATCAGGAAGTAAGACACATGATGAATTTGCAACGGCTACTGATGCATTTCCATTGGGTTTTGTTAAAAATCGAAAGCCTAAAAGGATGTATGCTGTTGAAAATTTCAATCTATTTCCCAATGAAGCAATATTTGGATTAGGAGAGAAATACGGGGCATTAAATAGAGTAGGACAAAATATTTCATTATGGCATCTTGAAGGCACTGGAAATACAACAAGTAGAGCCTACAAACACATTCCTTTTTACTTGAGTTCCCGTGGTTATGGAGTTTTCTTTAATGATTATAATCCAATGACATTTTGGATTGGAACAAAGGAAGTATCAAAACTTCAAATGGCAGTTGAAAATGATATAATGGATTACTTTTTCTTTTATGGACCTACTCCAAAAAAGATACTTAAGAGTTATTCAGCTCTAACAGGTCGAGCAAGCATTCCTCCAAGGTGGTCTTTTGGTGTTTGGATGTCCCGTCTAAGTTATGGTTCCCAAAAAGAAGTCATTGACTTAGCAAATAGAATTAGGAAAGAGAAATACCCATGCGATATCATTCATATTGATACTAATTGGTTTACTCATGAATGGGCATGTGATTGGCAATTTGATAAAACAAGATTTCCCAATGCCGAATTAATGTTTAAAACTTGCTCAGATTTAGGGTTTAAAATAAGCTTATGGCAATGTCCTTATGTTAATGATAGTCTAGCACTTTCTAAAGAAGGAAAGAAAGAAAAAATATTTGCTAAAAATCGAGGTCCATTTATGTTTCTTTATTTTGGACCACATCATGTTATAGATTTCTCAAAACAAAAGAGTATAGATTGGTACCAAGATAAAATTACTTCACTATTCAAACTCGGAGCGAAAGTAATAAAGGCAGATTTTGGTGAGCAAATTGAACCTCATCAGAAATTTATGCATTATTCTGGCCGTGAAATGCATAATCTGTTTCCTTTGTTGTATAATAAAGCCGTTTTTGAAGCAACAGAGGATTACTTTGGTAAAGGAAATGCTTTAATCTGGGCACGAAGTGCATATGCGGGTTCTCAACGTTATCCTGTTCATTGGTCTGGCGATAACTCGTCAAATTTTTCAAATATGTTATGCTCACTTCGTGGAGGATTAAGTTTAGGATTATGTAGTTTTACATTCTGGAGTCAAGATGTGGGTGGATTTATGGGGATTCCCGATGATAAATTATACATTCGATGGGTTCAATTGTCACTTTTCCAGTCTCATTTCCGATTCCATGGATGTAGTCCAAAATTTCGAGAACCATGGAATTATTCAAAGGAAACGCAAGATATAGTTCGCAAATTATTAGAATTACGGTATCAATTCGTTCCGTATCTTTATTCTGAATCAATTAAAGCGGCCCAAAATGGTCACCCTTTGATGAGAACTTTATTCTTTGACCATTCAGATGATCCTACATGTTATCATATTGAAGACCAATATATGTCTGGTGAAAACATTCTCATAGCACCGCTTCTAACTGAAGAAGATTCGCGTCGGATTTATATTCCTTCAGGTGAATGGTATGATTTTTGGACCGGTGAATCGATAAAAGGACCTGTATGGATAGAATTGGAAAATATTCCCGTAGATAACATTCCAATATTGGTAAAAGCAGGAACAATATTACCGCTTGGAGAAAAAATGCAATATATCCCTGAGGATGTCCCTAACAAACTTACATTATTTGCTTATCCAAATCTGGATGGGAAAATGAAATATGAATTACATGATGAATTGGGAGAAATTTTATTTGACGGACATATTGAGGGTGATATTCTAAAAGTTAATGTATCCTATACGCCAGCAGATAGACCAAAATTAGAATTAGGAATTAGAACCCCCCCAACTTTGAACATAAAGAAGACAGAAATTATCTAAATTTTTTTTGGATTCACATTTTTTCAATTTCTCTCTTGTATTTGTGCAAAAAGATTAAAGGGATTTTCTCCTGATAAACCTCTGATTCTTCTAGATATCGCAATATAAAGTCTCTTAAAGAGAGAATAACTTTCCACAATCTTAGGGGATGGCTCGATTCTATTTTTTTCATCAAATTGGATAAACGGATCTGCAATTTCACTCATAGATTTTTCTGGAAAATATGTCCAAGCAGCATGGATTGCTGCTCCTAATGCTGCTCCTTCACCTAAAACTGGAACAACATTACAATTGAAAATATTGGCAATAGTTTCGCACCATACTCTAGATTTCGAAATACCTCCAGTTAAGCGAATTTCTGTTGGTTTTATAGGAAGTTTAGTAAATCCCTCATAAAAATTCATAACATGCCCTTCCAACACTGATCTACACAGAGTTTCTTTATTAAAATCATTCACATCAAATCCAAAATATATTGGTGCAGCTTCTGGCAGATCTGGTGTTCGTTCACCTTCATACCATGGGATTAAGACTCTTCCGTTATTTCCTGGATCAGTTTTATTAATTATTTCATTAAATGAGTCATGATCTATATTAAATTTCTTCAGAATTGCTTCATATCCATTTGCTAAATTAGATATACATAGAAGTGGTAAGAATTTTCCTGTTGCATCACAAAAGCAAGCAATTTCGCCATCAGGATCAACAAATGGAGTGTTCATACAAGTATAGGCGGTCCCGCTTGTTCCTAAAGAAATTGTTAGTATACCATCCACGAAATTTCCCGTGCCTATTGCTCCCATCATATTATCTCCTGAACCGGATGCGATCAGACATTCTTTAGAAAACCCAAATTTATCAACAAATTCTTTTCATATTTTTCCGATTGGAATTCTACTGGCTTTGACCATAGGAAGCTTTTCCATTAAATCTGGAGAAATTGCATAAATTATTTCTTT
>JAUWPK010000204.1 GCA_030611625.1 Promethearchaeum sp.
TTATAGATGTTTCTCAAGCAGTATCAATATATCATATCAACGCTCCTGTATACTTACAACGAGATATTAAAAATGTTCTTAATTATTTTTCTAAGTTTATCGATACAGATATTGTTCCAAGTGTTCAGAAAGTATATGAAAAAATTATGAAAAATGAATAATATTTCATCTAATAATCGAAAAAAATTTAACTTTTTAATTGTTTATCAATTCAATGTCATTAAATAAAGATCGTCTTGCAGTAGCGATTGGAAAAGAAGGTTCAACGAAAGTTCGTATTGAAAATTTAACTGGAACTAAGATTTTTATTGATAGTATTTCAGGTAATTACAGAGTAGAATCCAATCCCGATTTTAAATCTTCAGATTTATATGATGAAAATGAATCTCCTGGTCTTCGCATTTACATGACACAACATATACTACAAGCAATTAATTATGGATTTAATCCTGAAAAAGCTATGAAATTAATAGATCCAGAGTTAATGTTAGAAATTATAGATTTAGAAAAGATTGTTGGTCATTCAGAAAAAAAATTAAAACGAATTAAAGGGCGATTGATTGGAGATAAAGGTAAGATCAGGAATTCTTTTGAACAATTTTCTGGAGTTCAATTCTCGATCTATAAAAAGTTCATTGCTTTAATAGGAAATTTTGAATCAATTAGAGTAGCAAAAAAAGGAATTAATATGATTATTCAAGGTTTTCCTCATAAAACAGTACTTGGTTATTTAACAAGAAAATTCCAAGAAAAGAAGCAAGAAGAATTCACAAAGATGTGGAAACCTGTAATTTAAATTTTAAAAAAGGTTCAAATTTTCTTCATTTATCGATCTAATTTCATTAATGCTGAAGAATTCATCCGCTAAGCTTGGGAATGAAGAATTTTTAGAAAAAGAGTTCTTTAAAAATCGATTTGTAGAGTTCCCCAACATTTGGGCAGATTTTACTCCTGTTATTAACAACATTATTCTTATTGCTCCATTCATATTTGGATCAACCCTAGCTCCCCATATTACTTTAGCATTTGGATCCATTTGTTCTGTAATTAAATCTGCTACTTTAGTTGTTTCAATCAATTTTAAATCAGTTCCACCTGTAACATGAATTAAAGCTCCTTTTGCTCCAGAAATATCAAAATCTAAAAGTGGGGATGTTATAGCATCTTCAATTGCTTCTTCTACTCTCCGTTCGGGGTCTTCACCTTCTCCAATTCCCACTATCGCAACTCCTCCAGAAGTCAAAATAGATCTCACATCAGCATAATCTAAATTAATTAATGAAGGTAAAGAGATTGTTTCCGTTATTCCTTTTACCATAGTCGCTAAAACTTCATCAGCAAGACTGAAAGCTTCAATTATTGGTAAATCTGCTGCAATTTTTAATAATCTATTATTATCAATCATAACTAGTGTATCAACATAATTTCTTAAAACTTTTATACCCTCTTTGGCTTTTTGAACTCTTCCCATTTCACTATCAAATGGCATAGTAACTACACCTACAACAATAGCTCCGGCATTTTTTGCGATTTCTGCGACAACAGGAGCACTACCAGTACCTGTTCCTCCTCCCATTCCACAAGTAATAAAAACTAAATCACCTTCGCGTAGCAAGCTATCTATTTCTTCTCTTGTTTCTTCTGCTGCTTTTAAACCTATATCCGGTCTGCCCCCAGCTCCTAATCCGCGAGTTATATTTTCACCTATTAAGAGTTTTTTGTGTGCATTTATAGTTTTTAAATGTTGAAGATCTGTATTTATTGCTAAGCACCAAGCTCCTCTAATTCCAATTTTCATTAGACGGTCAACAGTGTTATTTCCGGCACCTCCACATCCAACAATTATAATATTTGCTTGGCCAATTGCTGAACGTGTTGTAAAGGGGGTTTGTAAAATTTTTGTAATGTCACTATGTGGGAGAAATGATTTCATAATAAGATCCTAACCTCGAGGTATGGTCATTATTAGATTAAATTAAATCAAAAGAATATTATTAGTGAACATAATATCCAGATATATATAGAAATGATATGATCAATTAATGAATTGAAAAATCATTGGGACTATTTCTGCTATGAATTTCTTTAATTTGGTCTGATTCAATCAATATTATTGAAGGATTTGGATATGGAAATCGAATTGACCAACTTAAAGCATAAGCACCTACATTTGCAATTAGAATATAGTCTCCTGTTTGAATAGATGGCGTAAAATTATAATTCTTCACTAATATATCTTGATCTGATGGAATATTTCCCATAAAATCAATTGGTTTATTAGGGGCTTCAAAAATTTTAGATATGTTATAGAATCTTAAAGATGATTTCATGAATTTTGGTATATAATTATTCCCAATATCGAGAAATGCTGTTTTATGGGTTGGATCATATTTAATTACACTTGCAAGTGCAAATCCGGTGTCTCCTACAATAAATCTACCAGGTTCATAAAAGATAGAATATGAGTCTAAATTGTTTTCTATTAATTTTTCTTTAAACTTCTCTAAAATCGTGATTAATTGTTTTTTTTTAAAAGAATCTGCATTAGGAAATCCACCTCCAATATTTAATATTGAGGTATCCCATCCTATGCTTTTCTTAATTTTTATTGCATTTTCTATTATTAATTGAAAATTATCCATATAATCATCAATTGAATTAAGTTGAGTCCCTCTATGAGCTAGAATCCCTCTATATTGAAGATTTGGACACATATCAAATATTTTTTTCAACTTCTTAAGGTTTAACTCGTTTAAAACAACCCCTAATCTGCCGGTATATTTTTGAGATTGAATTCTGATTAAAATATCTTGTTTATATTCCCCAAATTTTTGAATAATTTCTTGAACTCTAATAATATCATCTAAATCGTAAATAACTAAATATTTAACTTGGTTTTTGATGATTTCAGTTAAAAAATCGTTCGGAAGATAGGGACCTCCTGCAATAACTTTTTCAAATGAAAATTCAATTTTCTTTAAGATTTTTAATTCAGGTAAACCTACAATTTCTGAGCCGAAATTTTGATTTTTTACTACAGATATTATTTCAGGAAGATAATTTGCCTTTGTTGAATAAAATCCTTGAGAATTAGGAAATACTGATGAGAAACAATCATTAATTTTTTTTATATTATCTTCAATTTTTTTTTGAAGAAAAACAAAGGATGGTGTGTTATATTTTTCAATTAGATTCTTAACATTAATTCCATCTAAAACTAATTCGCTTTCATCAATGTTTAGGAATTTATTTCCATATAATGCATTTTTATTTATTTTTTTACTCATCTTTACTTGTTTTCCCTATTTGTGTGTAAAATTGCATTGTTTTTATTGCTATTTCATTCCAATTATTAAAATTTGAAACTTTGAGATAACCCTTCTTCCCCATTTCTTCCCTTTTTTTTGGATTTTTCAATAAATTAATGACCGCATTTTTCAAATCTTCAACATCGTCAAATTTTACAAGAAGACCATCCTTATCATTTTCAATTACTTCACGTATTGAATCATTGTCAATTCCAATAACTGGCTTTTTGCAGGCCCATGCTTCTAAGTAAACAATTCCATAAGCATCCGACCTACTTGGCATACAGAATATATCTGCTAGTTGAAAAGCCCCAATTTTCTTTGGATCAAAAACGCCCGATAGGTTATCAGGTGATATATTTATTATTTGTAACGAAGTATACTTTTTTTTAATATCTGCTAATTTATAGTTAAAAGCTTTTGTAGATGAACCAATAAATATGAATGAAATTTTTGGATATTCTTTAACTATTAAAGGAATCGTTTTTAATATAGTTAAAGCTCCCTTTTCATAATTTTTATGGCCACAAAATAGCAAGATTGGAGAATTTATGGAATAAATTTTAAGGAAATCCCTACGGCAATCTTTTTGAAATCGATTTACATCTACTCCCATAGGAAGTACATGAATTTTACCCTCTTCAATTCCATTCAATGTATATAAATTCTTTTCATGATTGGTGCATGCAATAATCTTATCAAATTTGTTAAGAATTTTGAAAATGTTATGATTTTGATATCGTAAATTAGAATCATGGAGAAAAGGAGTTACAATTGAAGGAATTTCATAATAACGGGCAATTATCAGAGAATACAATAAATTTGAATAAGGTAAATACGAACAATGGATAATATCTGGTTTAAATTGTAATATCTCTTCAAATTTCTTTGAAAGTAAAATATTATCTAAACCGCGTAAAATCGGCCCATTTTTTATTAAAACTTCCGAATTTTCATAAGAAATTTCTAAATATTTCATACATAACTCTTGTAAATCATTACCTTCTTTAATATTTCCATTTTGTTGATAATTTTGAGATGTTTTAAAGCGTTTAATCGATAAGTTTTCAAATTTTTCGTAATATCTATGATTTTCAAAAATAATTTTACCATTTCCATGTAATGCTCCAAAATCAAGTGCATTAGTTGTTAGGAATAGTATCTGATTTTTTGTATCATTTGCATTTCCCTTATTCATTTTTAAAAATTCTTTCCCCAATCTTTGAAGATAAAAATCTCCCCCTGAAATAGCTGGGAAAAATCTAGTGGGAAAAAGTAAAATTTTCATAGATATCACATTAATCAATTTTTCGGGGTTTAAATCCATTAGGAAAATTTTAGAATTATAATGGAATCAAAAACTGAATTATCAATTAATGAAAACCATTACGTAAATTTTCATATAACTTATACTAGCACTGATCTTGCTTGGTTTCAGTTTATTAAGAAAAGAATTAAAACTGAACCATTATTGATTTATATTCATGAAGAATGTGTTATCTGTTTTGTCGATCCGATAATATATCAAGAGATACTAAGAAAATGGAATAATTATATAAAATTTTGTTCTTCAAAACCACAGTTTCATGTTAGATTTATAAAATTCTCCCAAGATTTAAAAGAAATTATTGAATTTTGGTATTTTCATATTAAGGATCTAGAAGTTTCTATAGATTTTGATGAAAATTCATTTAAAATACTATTAAATGCTCCTAAAAAATTCAGAAAATTCCTTATTGGAAAACATGGAAAGGAAATTGAGATGTTAATTTCGTTCCTTGAAAATTGCATTGCTGGAAATTTTCAGTATAGCTTAAAAATCAATTGAACTAATATAAATTTAACATTATGGATTTATTTGAAAAATTAAACAATGAAAAAAAATTCTCCGCACAATTAATATATCTTTTTGAGAAAGAATATGGTGGTCTTTTTTATAAATCTCTTGAATTTATACAAAAAGATGGACCCAAAGTAAAAAAAAATGTTTTTTTACCATCGAACTTGAAAATATGGTCTGTTGAAGGTGCTAAGAAAACTTATCTTGTATATCCAAAAGTATTTTGCCAATGTCAGGATTTCCTACTTAATTCAATTTACAGACAACAGAAATATCAAATGTGTAAACATCTATTTGCTCAGAAATTATCAGAAAGTTTGAATCAATTTATTGAACTTAAATTCAAGGATAAAGAATTTAAAGAATGGAAAAAGCAATATTAACAATTTCACAACGACAAAAATATTACAATTTCCTATTTTTCATATAAAAAAGATTATTCTTAGATTGGCAAATTTTTGTTTTATAAAATAAGATATTACTATTTTTCAAACTTGTATTTATTAAAAAAGAGATATTTTTCAAGACAATATTTCTTTGTTTAATTAACATCCCTTATGAATAAAAAAATACTCATTTTTTCATTAATTACTGTGAACTGAGTTTTATAAGGGTGAAATATGCTTTTATATTAATTTTAATAAAAAACATACAGAAATAGGGAGAAAAATGTCAAATAATCAGATAAGTTTGAACATATTTTCAATTGTATCAGAAAAAATCGCGAAAATTTACAACGAATACGCTAAAATAGTGGAAAAAATTAATCCAAATCAAGAAACTGAACAATATAATTTTGATTTGTGGTGAAATTTTTAGTAAATTTAATAGTTAATCTAAAAATCTATTTTTATCCCTTTTTTTGTATTTTTCCAAAACTTGCTTAAATTCTAAATTTAAGTCTTTTTTATAAAAATTGGCGATGCATATTAAACTGAAGAAAAGGTCCGCTAATTCTTCTCCTATATTCTTCTCAATTTCTGTTGATTTTTTTGTTTTAATTTTTTCTAAAGCATTAATTTCTCGAGCTAATTCTCCTAATTCTTCTGTAACAGAAGCTAGCATTGCTAAAGGAGGCCAATATCCATTCATTGTTTTAATAAGTTCATCAACTTGATCTTGGAGATCTTTAATTGTATATTCCTTCATTTCATATTCTATTTCCACATTTATTACAGAATTTAAAATGTCTGTTTACAAGAGATCCACAATGAGGACATTTAAGCTTAATATTCTTTGAATCTTTTCCATGTTGAGTATTAGAATTTTGATCTGATGATTTAAAAGATAAATTTTTTTTAATCTGATTTTCTGAACTAGATGGCTTATTTATATTTGACATAAAGCCCCAAGAAGATTTTATTTCTTCATCTACTTTTTGCGAGGTCTTATTCGGCCTACTTATTGATTGTGAACTTGGAATATTATTGATTGATTTTTTCAAAGAATTAAATAAAATTGGTGGTTCATCTTCTTCTTTTGATTTTTTATTATAAAATTCTTTCTTACCGTAGTCAGTGGTAGAACTATTTTTTGGTAAAATTGGTTCCCGATTTTGAGTTAAAAATGGATTTGAACCAATTGATGGAATAGATTTTTCCTCTTGACTTAATGAAGGCTTTTTATGGACTGAGGGAGCAAAGAAATTACTTTTTTCTGACTTTGGA
>JAUWPK010000105.1 GCA_030611625.1 Promethearchaeum sp.
AAGACCGAGTTTTTATCGAGGGGCTTTTGCCAGTATATTTGTTTTTGACCTTACTCGAAGAGAATCCTTTAATAAAATCCGTAAGTGGAAAGAAGAATGCAATCAATACGTACCTGGGATCCCTCTTGTACTTGTTGGAAATAAAGCTGATTTAATTGATGAACGTGTTGTTTCTCGAAGGGAAGGACAAGCACTATCATTGGAAGTGGGTAGTGATTACTATTATGAGACATCAGCCAAGACGGCTTCCAACATTGAAAAGTTATTTCTAGACATCACTGATACTCTTATTGAAAAGCATATTACAAATAAATAGCAAAATTTAAATTATTAGAGTAATGTGTTTATTTTAATATTGTTAATCCGTTTGCAATTTCTATTTTTAATTTTTCATCAATTTTCAAAAGGATAGGGTCGTCGGGTGGTAGATGAGCTTCAAGTAATTCTCTTTCTTTATAACTTGATTTGGAATACAATCTTTTTAATTCATCTTGAGTTAATGATTTTTCATCTTGTATAAATTGTTGTGCAAGATCAAGAGTAGTTTTATGGATATGGAATGGATCTGGTTGTGAGTCTTCACTTGAGATTTTGTTCCACAAATCTTCCTGTTTTCGCTTGTTTTTGAATTTAGATGATTCAATTGGTATTGGAATATCCAAAAATATAGTATTTTGGTTGCTATGTGGCAATAATCTCCTAAAAAATATTTTCCCGCTTCGATTCTTACTCTTTAATACCCATTTCAAGAATGCCGTATCAATATAATCCAATTTTGCAGTCACCCAATGATTTATGTATGAGTTACGCTTAAAGGCAACATATGCGTAAATTGGGCAAAAAAAAATTACCAAATATGCTAAAAGGTCGAGATTCTTAACAAATAAAAAAATTGAGAGAATCAATAAATCTAAAACTACATCGATGTGTAATGCTACATATAATTGATTTCTTTGTTGTTCTAACATTTTTCCTTCTCTCAATTATAATTCAATTGTTTAAATAACATTAAATCAAACCAGACTAAAAAATTGGACTAAAAATTGTTTTTTTTCAAATTAAATTGCAAAAAACGGACCCCTAAAATTATTTAATTTGATTCATCTTCTATTTTTTTGTATAAAATTAAATTATAAAAAATTGGGGAATATAAAATGTCTCAAAAAAAATCTAAATTTTGCTGGGGTTGTGGTAATCAACTAAAACCAGGTCAAAAATTTTGCACACGCTGTGGAAAGGTAGTAACATCCAAAGTTGAATCAACTCCATCAACTGTTACGACTAATAGTTTAAATTACGGTAAAAAAGAAAAAGTTCAGAAAATAGTGGAAAGTTCCAACATAGGAGAGTTAGAGGAAATCGAAAAGAAAATTGATGCCCTTCGTTCAATTTTCAGTGAAAAATTTGAAAAACTTGAGTACAAAGTAAACGGATTGAATGTAGAAAATAAATTAATCGATTTAAAATCCAAATTTGATGGATTTTTACCTGAACTATCTAATATGAAAGAATTTAAAAAACTCGAAAATTTGGATAAACTGGATAAGTTGGATAAATTAGCATATTTGGATAATTTAGACAAGCTTGCTACCTCTGAGGATTTAAAAAATCTTGATGAAAAAATCAATAATTTAAATATCACTCATTTAGATTCAAAATTATCTGCTCTTGAAGAAAAACTAGATTCAAAATTGAATTCTATTGAAGAAAGTATTGATAGTTTCCAATCAGATTCAAAAATTGTCAACCTTGCATCAAATACTGTTGAAAGATTGAACAATATGGATAGAAATCTCGAAAATTTTAACCTTGAAACAAGAACCAGATTATCCAAAATGGATAATAAAATTGAAGAATTAAACTCATCATTATCTGCTTTGGTCCCAACTCTTTTAAAACTAAATGAAAAAGTAAGTAAATTGTTAGTTAAGTCAACTATTAAATCAACCGACGTTCATAAAGGCGAGAAAAAACCAGAAGAAGCCAGTAAACTACCTAAAACTAAAAATAGATTAGACCTTCCCCCATTCCCTGCGTAACACTTTTTTCCTAATCTTTTATTTTATTTTTCAAAAAAATTTTATTCAATGATGATTTTACTAATTCAGTTAATTCTTGAATCCGATATCAAGTCTGATTTGAGAAGAAGTAAAAATGTGAATAAAAATGCCCGTAACGGATCCTTACCTACGTCGCGTAGCTGACCACTATCATTTAAACGTTTACATCTGCAGAAAATGCGGTGCAAGAAATCCATTTAGAGCCAAAAAGTGCCGAAGATGCCGAAGTAAAGACTTAAGACCTAAGCGACGCGAGAGAAAGTGACATAAAAACTAAAAAAAAGAGAAGATTATCATGCCCAAAGAAATATTTGATGAAGAGGAGTTTCTTAATATTGCCAAAAGCTTGGCCGTCGAATGTAGAATTAAGAAATCAGGCGATAAAGTCAAACTTAAATTGCGAACTCCAAAACATCTTTATACTTATAAAACTGAAACATCAAAAGCCGAATCTCTATTAAATCAAATAGAGATTGAAAAAATTGAATTATAAGCATTTTTTTTTCTAATTGTTAAAGGTGAACATAATAGGCCTTAATTTCAAATATAAGCAAGTAATAATTATTCGATCGGACCTAAAAATGTCTGTTGGTAAAAAAGTTGCTCAAGGATGCCATGCTTCTGTAATTGCAGTAGAAAATGCACGAAAAATGGCCCCGGCAGTATTAGGTAGTTGGGGTAATGAAGGTCAACGTAAAATTGCATTAAAGGTTAAATCTGAAGAAGAACTAGTTGATATTTATCAATTTGCAAAAGCTATGCATTTACCATGTTGTATTATTCAAGATGCAGGTTTTACTCAACTAGAACCAGGAACCAAGACTGCTGTGGGCATCGGACCAGCGCTTACTAGTGAAATTGACAAAATTACTAGAACACTAAAATTGTTATAGAAAAAAATATAATAACATTGAACACAAATATTGTTATATATAAAGAATAACAGAGGGTAAAAATGTCACCAATGATTTCTCTTCAAATTAACCCAGAATTGGTAAAAAAACTTGATGAAGTTCAAGAAAAACTTGAATATTCTTCGCGTAGTGAGACTTTGAGGGAAAGTATTTTATATTTTATTCAAGAACACCAAGATTCCCTTCCACTAACTGGCCATAAAATTGCAGTTATTATTGTAGTGCACGAAGCGCGTGAAGATATACTCGATAAGTTCTCTTTGCAGGTTGATAAGTATGAGAATATTGTAAAATCAGTCACTCAATACAATCTAAAGAAAAAAATGATAAAGAATTTAGTTGTAGCAGGATCTGGTGAGGAAATTGGAGATTTATTCCATGAATTAAACAGTGAACGACTTTTCCAAAGTTCCATTACTTATGTAATTGTTTAAGTTTTTTTTAAAGCAATTTTAGCGAATAATCCATTTTCTTATGAGGGTGGAATATCGTAGATGAAGTGCTGATAATATTTATCCCTGTGTGAGCATAATCCAATAAATTTTCCTTAGTGATATTTCCCGAAGCCTCAAAGAGAATATGAGATCGATCTTTTATTAGTGATAATGCATTAGAAATTTGATCTGGGTTCATATTATCAAGCATTATTATATCTGCACCGTTATCTGCTGCTTTTAATATGTCTTCTGTCTTTTCGATTTCAATCTCAATTTTTTTTGAAAAGCTTAACTTTTTTTTTGCAGTTTCAAGCAACTTTTCTATATCTCCGTTATAGAATTTCAAGTGTGTATCTTTGAACATTACCATATCGGAAAGATTCCACCTGTGTGTATCTCCACCGCCATAAAAAACGGCTTTCTTTTCGAACCATCCGAAACCTGGTGTTGTTTTTCTTGTTGCTGCGATTTTGGTAGATAATTTATTATTATGAATCATTTGCACGAAATCTCGTGTACTGGTAGCTATTGAAGATAATTTCATCAAAAAATTCAATGCAGTTCTTTCAATAGTTAAAATATTTTGCAGATTTCCTTCCAATTCCATTAAAATATCACCTTTTTGAATTTTATCACCATCTTTGAAATTCTGTTTTACCTTAATTCCAACGTCTTCAAATAGAAGGGTAGCTTCTTCTGCACCAGCTACTATTCCAGGGGTTTTTGCAATTATTTTTGCCATACCTTTTGCATTCTGTGGAATGAAACTGCTTGAAAGATCTCCAAACCCGATATCCGAATCGAGATACTTTCTTAATCTTGCCAATAACACTGGTTTTGGAATAGAAAACATGAGATTTTTCACCTTAAATAAATATTATTTTTTATCCTTTTTATTTTCTGGATAAAGAGTATTTTTTTGTTTTTTCTTTTCGTTATAAGTATATGGAATATAAACCGGTTCTAAGGTATATGGATTCAAACCCGTGTAATACATGCATGTAGATATAGACATCGGGGTTGGAGTAAAAATTTGAATACTTTCTGTATTTTGAAAACCTAATTCTTCCAATTTTTCTTTTAAATTATAGACATCTTTCATTGTACTGCCGGGATGCGCGGTAATAAAATAATATTTTAAGTGTTGCTTAAGAGTAATATTGATATGGTCGAATTTCTCTTTAAATTCATCAAATCTATCATTGGGTTTATTCATTAAAGCACAAATCTTTGGAGAAAAATGCTCGGGAGCTATTTTCAAATTTCCTGAAATATGGTGCTCGGATAGTTCTTTAAGGTAATCATCATGATCAATTGCTAAATCATACCTAATTCCGCTTCTAACGAATGTTTTTTTAATCCCTTCTATTTTTCTGCTTTCTTGTAAGAGTTCTAAAGCTCTATCATGGGATTCATTTAAAATGGAACAATCAAGGCAGTTTTTTTCACATGTGTATGCACTTGGACAATCCATCCCGTACATATTTGCAGAAGGGCCGCCAATATCAGATATATATCCTTTAAAATCAGAAAATTTGCTCATTCGTTTAATTTCTGAGGTGATACTTTCTATACTTCTGGAAATAATTTTTGTCCCTTGATGAAGGGCGATACTACAAAAACTACAATTACCAAAACAACCACGGTGGGTAATTATTGAAAACTTAGTCATTTGGAATTCCTTGAATTTATCAGGAATTTTATAAGAAAAAGGAAGTTCATAGATTGCATCTAATTCTTTAGAAGTATAGTTATGCATCTTATATTGGACTATAACTCGATTATCAACTTGTTGCACTAAATTTCTTTGATTTGAAAACTGCATCTGCATTTTACAGAACAATTTTTTATCTTGAGTTACATCATTAAAAGAAGGTAAAACTTCAAATTTTTTTCCAGAAATTTCAATTTGTTCAAAGGAGTTTGCGTTATTTTTTGATATAAGACATGTTCCTTCAATATTTTTCAGTCCTTGCTTATCTTTTAGTCTTAAAGCAATTTGTCGCATTTGATATTCTCCAGGACCGAATACTAATAAATCAGCCTTTGCATCGAATAAAATTGGTCTTCTTACTTTATTATCCCAATAATCATAATGAGTAAATCGACGAAGTGAAGATTCAACACCTCCAATAATTATAGGTACAAATCTCCCATGAGATAATTCTTTTTGAGCGCGTTTTATTAATTGAGCGTAAACAATTATTGCACGGTCTGGAATTCCTGATAAGAAAGGATTATAAAGATCTTCAGATCTGGCTTTCTTTAGAGGTGTATAGTTTTGCAACATACTGTCGATAGCTCCAGAAGATACTCCATAAAATAGGTTCGGAAGCCCGAATTTGATAATGTCTTTTGTAGAACGCCAATCTGGTTTTTCAATAATACCAATACTAAAACCCTCTGCCTCTAAAACTCGTGCAATCACTCCTATTCCCGAGTGGGGATGATCTGCCCAATAGTCACCACTTACTAAAATTACATCAAAGGATTTTTTATTTGGTTCGGTTGAAATCAAGGTTATTCGCCAATTGCTTTTTCACGAACGGGACCACGAGGACTAGTTTCTTCAAAAATGATTGCAGTAAAGCTTTCTATTGTTGTTTCTTCCAAATCCTTCCAAGCATCCAGGCCTAACCATGCTTTTTGGCATGTTTGTTGAAGAAAAGTTAATACATCCCAGTTTCGATTGTGCTCGATTGGAACCTGTGGTAATAAAAGACCACGATGAGCTCCTTTTGAAACAATTAATCCATCTCGCCCAACTACTATTTTTTTTAGATATTCTTGGGGATCAGATACAATTATTTTCTCTGGAACAGATAAAATCGAGATTTCAATAGTAATATCATCCATCTCATCCAATTTAACTCTGGAAAACCTGGGATCATCAACAGCTGATGAAATCGATACTTTATGTACTGTTTCCCACAAAGGAAATACAGGTAAAATATAACCGATGCATCCTCTTAATGGATTTCCGTTTTTGATTGAATATGTATTAAGAGTTACGAAAGCTCCGCCCTTATCTGAAAATTTTTCCTTTAGATCTTTAGGGACATCAAATTTCTTTTGTTTAGTTAGAAAATGTTCGATATTATCTCGTGCAAAATGAATTAATTTTTCTCCATCTTCTAAATTATATTTCATATGTTCTATAGAAGTAAAAGAAAGTAAAAATATTCGCTAAATTTTCATTTAATCGATCTTTTCAAAAATGTTCCTTTTGTTTCAAGAAATCCTAAATCTGAATCATAAACTTCTGTTCCAGAAAGGAACACCTTTATAATTTTTGATTTAAGTTCAAAATTTTCCCAAGGAGTCCATTTCTGCATACCTTGGGCATTTTCTCCCTTGATTAAATAAGGTTTTACTTCATTAACCACAACTAAATCTGCATCAAAACCTTCTTTAATCATACCTTTATTAGGTATATTAAAAATTTTAGCCGGCTGAGTTGATAAATAAGATACTACTTGCTCTAATTTTAATTTATTATTAAAAAATTGAGTTAATATAATTTGTGCAGCAAAATCAAGGCTTGGAAAACCCGATGGGGCTTTTTCAAATTCACCACTTTTTTCTTCTAAGGAATGAGGCGCATGATCGCTACCGATAGTGTCTATCAAATTTTCTTGGACATTTTTAAATAAGTTTTGTTGGGTTTCGGGAGATCGTAAAGGAACTAATACTTTAGCAAATGATTCTGAAAGAAATTTTATTTCATAATTCAGAAACATATGATGTGGAGAAACTTCTATAGAACATGGATACCCTTCTTGTTTTAAAGCAGTTCTAATTATTTTAATTGCATCTGGGTTTGAAACGTGCACAAAATGAACATGTGGAGCGTTTTTTGGATTTGGATAAAATTTTCTAAGGAAAAGAGTTATCATTTCGATATTAGCAATTTCATTTTGATAAATTGGGTGTGCTACGTGATGCGCATACAAATTTGGATTTATTTTTCCTTCATTTACTGCAATTTTTTTTCCTTGCTCATAAAAGAATTCTAAAACTTGAGGTGCTCTTGGTAATTCTGGATGAAACAAAATAGGTAAGTTCAATTTTGCAGCAAAATTAAACAGTTTTTCCCAATTTGAATATTCATTTTGAAAAAGAGAAATTACTTTTTTAATCGAAGCAAAGAATTCGTCTGGTTCTAAATCATTTCTCCATCCATCATTCCATTTTAAAGGCAACTCTTGAGATTTATCACCTGGATATATTTTGATGCCGAAAACTCCTTCTTTCGAGATATCATCTAAATTATTTATATCAAAACCCTCTTTAACACCAGCAAAAACTCCAATATTACAATAAAATAATTTATTCGTATCAAAATATTCTCTGATATTTTCTATTGTTGATAATGGTGGGATCGTATTTGGCATGGTTAATACTGTTGTAAAACCTCCTAAGATTGCGGCTTTTGAGCCAGTTTCAAATGTTTCTTTATAGGATTGCTTAAAATCCCTTAAATGAACGTGAGTATCAATAAAACCTGGAAGTAAAAATGCTTTATTACAATCAAATTGAGTTTTAACATCTTGAAAAAGTGTTTTTGGAGGGGACTCTTCTACAATTTCCGAAATAATTCCGTTTTTAATTAAAAGATATCCAAATTGAACCTGCTCATTAGTGAATATCTTTGCATTATAAATTAATCTGGAATTAATATTATTTTCACTCATAGTTTCCAACTTTTACCATGGGTGTTTCTTTCGTTTCTTCTTTCCTTGCATCATCTTCTGCTGCATATCTGCCATATCTGCCATATTTGGCATTTGACCGCCGTCTAAACCTGGAAGCCCGCCTGCTGCGGGTTGTCCTCTTTTACCCCGATGCTTTTTTCCCAACATTCCTTTCATAAATACTTTCATTTGGGAATATTGTTTTAACATTTGTTTTATCTCCGTGTAAGTCGTGCCACTCCCCCTTGCAATCCTTGTAATACGGGTTTTCCTTATAACTTCTGGGTTTTCTTTCTCTAATGGGGTCATCGATCCTAATACAAAATCCCATTTATCCAAATTTGCTTCTGCCAAGACCTTAGCTTGATCTGGTATATTAGCCCCGCCCATCATAGATAATATCTTTCTAAAACCTCCCATTTTATCAAGCGATTTAAGTTGTAGGTGCATATCATCAAGAGTAAATTTTCCTTTCATTAACCTCTTCATTTGGTCATCGTCAGGTTCAAGCTCAAGTTCTTTTACCTTCTCGACTAAACCTTCAATGTCGGGGATGCCTAGCAATGTTCCAATAAATTTCGATGAGGAAAATTCTTCTAAATCATCTACCTTTTCTCCAATACCAATAAATTTAATAGGGGCTCCCGATGCGGCTGCGGCTGAAAGCGCGCCTCCACCTTTTGCTGAACCATCCAGTTTTGTGATAATAATTGAACCAACATGTGTTGTTTGTGCAAAGGCAAGGGCTTGACCATAAGCTTGTTGACCAAGCGTTCCATCAATTACCAAAATGGTTTCATTTGGCTTGATTATATTTTCAAGTTTCTGCATTTCTTGCATTAATTCAGTTTCTCGTTTATGTCTACCAGCTGTATCAACAATTATTAGGTCTTTTTGGTCTTTTCCGGTTTTTATAAAATGCTTTAACCCTTTCTTAGCAATTTTCAGAGCATTCTTTTCATCCGGCATTCCAAAATGACTCACACTTATTGAATCACAAGTTTGAGCAAGCTGGTCGTATGCTCCAGGTCGCCAAGTGTCGGTACATATTACTCCAATTTTAAATCCTTTTTTCTTGTAAAAATTCGCTAATTTTCCAATAGTAGTTGTCTTTCCAGATCCTTGGATTCCAACTAAGAGAATAATTGATTGTTTGCCGGTTTTTATACGTTTTGGAGCGTCTTTTCCACCTAGAACGTTAATTAATTCATCATGTAAAATTTTGATTATGTATTCTTTTCTTTCTATTTTTTTGTTGATTTTTTCATCAATTGCTCGTTTTTTAATGTTATTCGTGACTGCTAAGCACATTTCCACATTAACATCTGCCATCAGTAATGCCCTCTGCAATTCTTGAAGAATTGCATTGATAGAATCTTTATCAACCTCGGGTAATCGACGAATTTTACGAATGAGCGAATCCAGTGATTTTCCTAAATTATCAAGAACCAATTTATATTCCCAATATTATAATAGAATAAATGCTCAAAAATTTTATTCTTCCAAATTTTCATTTCTTGATGAATTAAATCCCAAGAAGAAAATACTGATGACGAATATAAATAAGATCCATGATATCAAGTTAT
>JAUWPK010000234.1 GCA_030611625.1 Promethearchaeum sp.
AGATGGCAACACAGGATTATCTGTGATCGATATTTCCGACCCAACTAATCCGGGAACGCCCATCTACGAAGATACAACTGGAAATGCATTGTTTGTTTATGTTAGCGGAGATTATGCCTACGTGGCGGATAGTGGCAGTGGATTGGCGATCATTGACATTTCAGATCCGACCAACCCGGGAACGCCCGTTTACGAAGACACGACTGGAAGTGTATGGGATGTTCACGTGTGTGGAGATTACGCCTACTTGGCCGATGATAGCAGTGGATTGGCAGTCATCCAAGTCCGACAAAGGATTGAAATGATAGATCCGATAATAACAAACGCTCCGAGCGATTTTTCCGCGGAATTTGGATACACAGGACAGAATGTATCATGGACAGCAACTGATCCCAACCCTAGCACTTACACGATTGAACTCAACGGTTCGGAGATTGTAGCAGGACCTACAGCATGGGACTCTGGCTCAGCTATTATATATAATATCCCGGAACACTTTGCTGTTGGCACTTATGTCTACACAGTCAACTTTAGGGATGACTATGGTAATTTTATAACTGAGAGCGTAACATTTACTGTGGATGCTGATATTACAAATCCAATAATACTAAATGCTCCGAATGATTTAACACTACAATTCAACTATACGGGGCAGAGTATATCCTGGACAGCAACCGATTCCAATGACAATAATTACAAGATTGAACTCAATGGTTCGGAGATTGTAGCAGGGTATACTGGTTGGACGTCTAATATTCCAATTACATATGACATTCCGGACGGTCTTGCTGCGGGTATTTATAACTACAAGGTTACCTTTACTGATACTTCCCTTAATTCTATAACTGACAGCGTTACAGTTATAATAGAAAAGGTTGTAGATGATGATAATGGTGATGATGATGGGGGAATTCCCGGTGCCTCATTTGAAACGATTTTGATAATGTCAATAGGCACAGTAGCAGCTATAATTATAGTGAAGAAGAAGAAGAAGAAATATCACTCAACTATTGAATAATGAAATGAACAACTAAAAAACTTCTACGATCATCTGCACCTAGGCGGAGATGATCATCTGACTGAGTAATTTTCGGTCTTTTTTTCTTTTCTTTTTATCTTCTTAGTTAATAATTGACTACTGATTTAAGGATAGGCTTCACTACAGATGCAAGCATCTTTCGTTTGCCAGATTTTACTCCAATGATTTTTATTTTGAGTATTTAGATATTGTGGGTGAAAAATTTATAACTCTTCTGGTATTTCACATAGATTTATGATACAAGTTCGTACTGGTGGGGTTAGGCTTGTTGATGGATGTACTTTTATAAATTGTAATAACGTACAACAAAATTTCCTCATGATATAATTTATTAACTAAAAGATATCGAAAATATCATTTCAAATTTTCATGATAAGGGATTATTTAAGAAGAGTTCACAGTAATTTTTTTTGAAATACTACCTTAGACAACTTGACATATTTCAAAGTATTTCTAATAGATTGAAAATTATTAAGAAATGCATTAAATCGAGCAAAATCTAAGATAGGTACTCCATCAACAATGAGATTTTCCTTCAAATTACTCGATACTAAAATAATTGAATAGATGTGAAAGCTCTTGAATTTTTTTTGATTTATTGGATAATGCAATTTTTGGAGTAAACCTCCTGCAACAGTTGGATTTAGAATGAGTCGCTTTGCTCTCTGAAATTGTTCTTGAGCAGCTTTGATTAGGGCTGATTCATTTGCAGTTTTTGAATTCCATCTTTTTGCATCAATAAATAGGATATCATTACGCTCGCGAGCAATTACATCAACTTCATGACGTTTCTTGTTTATTGTATATCTAAATGTTCTGAAAGCATGATACCCATAATGGTTCAGAGCAGATGCAATAAATTGTTCAAATTCTTGCCAGGTGAAAGCAATAAGTAAGTCTTCAATCGAAAATTTCCCAGTTAGATCCCGAATACAATGGAAAATTGAGGGATAATTCTTTTCAAGTGGTGTGTAAGTGTATGTTTTATCCTTATTTCTGATTATATTTTGTGGTTGAAACTTTTGAAAATTTTTATACTTGAAATTGTTCTGATTTTCAATTTTATAATCTGGGGGTGAAAAATCTTCTTTCTCATTTGATTTTTTCTGAATATAGAACTTAGAAATATTATCATCTTGTAAAACTTCCAGACCTGAGTGATATTCTATAGGAAATCTCGAAGGTTTTTCACTATATTCATATAAAAGTATTAATTCCTTAATTAACAACTCTAGAAGAATTTTTGACAACTCTAGAAGATTAAATGAAGAAACGATTATAAATGGGAGTAACATTGTTAACTTATTGAATCATAATAAAAATCACCACAGTAAAATCAGTTTTTAATTACATGAAATTAATAAATTCTGAGGCTCATATCCCATGGTAGAAACGAGAGATATTTCCAGCAAGAACAAATCATCATCCACCATAATTTTATCTGTATTTGAAAAAGAAGGGCCTGTTCCAAAGGTATGTGTTCCTGATAATATAGCTGAAGACAATCGGATGATTATCGCAATGAAATCGATCTCCCTACTTATGGGGGAGCAGATATACCAAGGGGGAGATTTCTTCGATTCTGTCAAATATTTTGGAATTTTACCATTTCCGGATTTGGAGCTCACCGGATTAACTTATTTTTTTTTAATCAAAGATGAAAATGCCAGGGGGAATGCCAAGGCTGCAACCATTTCACTTTTACTTGAAAGCAAAAGATCTTATTTCCTTTATGAAAATACAAAACAACTGTCACTTATGCTTGCGGAAACAGCGAATTTATTGACTTATGAAGTTCTTCCTCAAGAGGAAATAGATGAGATTATTAATTCTTTAGCCCAAAGAGTAGAGAAATTTATTTCAGAAGTTAATACTCCTGTTGAATTATTGAGGAAACTCAAGGTTTTATTTGTCGGTTTAGGTAATTCTGGAAAAACATCATATTTAAGAGCAATAAGCCAGAGATTTAGTGAGCTTACCGAGATTAGGCCGACCAAAGGAGTCGAAAGAACGGAAATCACCGTGTTAGGGCATCAATTACGAGAATGGGATCTTGGGGGCCAAGAAAAATATCGCGCCTCTTATATTAAAAATGCAGATCTGTATCTTTATGATACGAATTTATTGTTTTATTTCATCGATATTCGGGATGATCTCAGATTTGATGAATCTTTTGAATATTTTGGTAAACTTATAGAAATATTGAAAGCCTTTAATCAATATCCCCCAATTATAATAAATTTCCATAAATTAGATCCTGATATTTCAGATACAAATGAATTGAAAAACAAAATAGATGTATTAAGTAAGAAATTCTCTGAATTATCTAAAGGATTTAATATTAATTTTTTCAATACTTCAATTTTTGACCCTTATTCTTTAAATAAATCGTTCTCCGGAGGAATAGGTGCATTAAGTCCAAATCGAGAAATTTTTGCGGCACAACTACAATGGTTTTCTTCCAAATTAAATGCGCAAGCCATGCTCCTTCTAAATGAGAGTTCTTTAATTTTAAGCGATTATGCTAAAAATAAAGAGGTTGAAATCGTTTCAGAGATTTCAGCTCCACATTTTCAAAATTTATTTAGAACATTCACAGATTTTAAATTGATAACCAGAGATCAAGCTGTATGGCAAATGGAAAATTCTTTGATTTTATTTAATCATTTTAACATTGATGACAATTCTCTTTACTTACTGACTCTGACAAAAAATGGAGAAGATATTGAAAAAAAATTTGAAAAAAACTTTCCAAAATTCAAAGAAAGAATCAAACTTTTAATCCAAACTTATCTATAGTATTCTTTTTTACTACTTTTACTCTTCTTTATCGCGGCAATTCCAATTAAAGCAAATAGTAGAAAGGATCCTCCACCTACAGCTAACAAAAATATTGTAATCCAATCTGTTGGTGCATCCTCTGCAAAATTCACTTCAATGATTTTAAAATCCAAAGTCCACGTAAAGTCGTAATTTGTAGAGTTTCCAATTGGATAGAAAAATGGGAATTCGGGCATTCCTTCTTCATCAGAATCTAAAAGATCTAATGGTGGATCAATCCCCATTCCATAATAATCTCCGATAGTAGTAATTAAATGGAGATAATCTATTTGGTTGAGATATTGCGAAATATCTTGACCAGATTCATAAAGACTATTTCCCCATGTTGGATCTGCAGAAACCCATCCCATATTAGGGATATAGTATTGTACCCAAGCATGACCAGGAATATTATTTGCCTCAGTTGAATAAGACCAAACATCTCCAACTTCTGCTTCATATTTTGGCATTAATTCATCATTAACTAATGAAATACCTAGCACTTTTCTAGAGGGGATACCAATTGTTCTTAATAAAGCAACCATTAGTGATGAATATTCAGAGCAATCTCCAGATTTTGTCGAAAGGGCAGCTGCTGCTCCAATGGGAATAGATAAAACCGTATATTGAAGATTTTTAACCACGTATAAATAAATCGCTTCGATCATTTCATTTAATGAACTTTTCCCGTCAGTTATTGATTGAGCAGTATTAATAATATCTGTATCATTTATTTCCAAATTGGGTTGGTAAGAAGTATAAAATTGGTAAAGGTTTGAGTTTTTATCATAATCGTCGAGTGTTAAATTATCTGGAATTTCATATTTAATTCCTGATGAAGTGATTTCATAGTTATATTGCAAATTGAAGGACTGATCTCCAGAAATTCCCTCCATTTCTTTGTAAAAATAATCGTAGGAATTATTATATATATCAAATTCATCAAGAGTGTGATTAACTACATTATCAGGATTGATTTGAGTATGAATTTCACTAGATTGATCTACGGACCAGTTTTCTACCCTTGCCACCCAGATTTCAAAAACTGTCGGAGATACCTTATAAGATTGATAATCTATTGTATAATTTAGTTCATATGTAATAGAACTATTAGAATTAAACAAAAGATCATTTTGAAAAGAAAAGGCTCTTTGAAAATTAATACTTATTAAAAACGGAGAATATAGACATAAAATAATAAGAATAATAGCTTTGGTATTTTTCGAGAGAAATTGGATCATTCAAAAATAATGTGTTTTGAGATTTGATATATCTTTTGATTCATTTTGAGAAGTAATTCTGACAACCAATTATAAATAAGTTGGTTGGTAATAGCTTCATATTGTGTTGCACGCTGTGTATATTATTGAAGGTGAAACTGGATTATCGATCATTGAGTATCGAGATTATCCTCAATCCAAAGAATTTAATGATTTTTTTCTCGTAATCAACGATATTATGGATGATATTCGATCTAATATTCAAGAAAATAGAACTCTATCGAATTTTTCACGCATTTTAATAATAGATAAATTCAGTATAATCATACATTATAATAGCACTGCAAAAATACTTTTATGTAGTTTATCTGATGTTGACGATATTAAGGAAAAGATGCTCTCGGTTTTGGAAACTTTGGGCAGAAGATTTTGGAAAAAGCATTGCATGGATATAAATAAATTCTTACAAACGAATAAAAAAGAAATTTTCAATTCGTTCATTATTGAGATTGAAATTGCCACTATAGACGGAAGAATTGCAGAAAATTTACCAAAATTAATAGTTAATGAATCTACTCTAAATAGATTATACAAGATGGAAATTATATCTGAAAATGAGATTTCTATTGCAAAAATTTGCAGAGGTATATTGTCACCTCTTCAAATTTCCGAGAAAACAAATATATCACATGAAAATGTATCTGAAATTCTAAAAAAGCTAAAAAAAATAGATATAATTAAATCACCCCTGGTTGGAATTACAAATTAAAATTAAGAAAATTATTCCCCGGTAATCTGAGCTCGCCAACTTTTAATTAATTTTTGAGTTGAAGTAATAAGTTTAGCCAGTTCTTTAAAATCTTCATCAATAAGTTTCAAAGGAGTGTCAATTCCGAGATCAATTAATTTTTTCAAATATTTTGGTTCCATTCCTTCTAAATCATCTAATTTGGATATTTTTAATTCTTTTGATTCTGATTTTACTTTATCTTTACTAACGAGTTTATCAACTGATTTTTCTTTTGTTCCTTTTACTTCTTTTATTACTTCTTCT
>JAUWPK010000101.1 GCA_030611625.1 Promethearchaeum sp.
CAAGAGGGGAAAGTACAAAGTCCAGTGATATTGATATACTCATTGAGTTGAGTGATGAAACTAGTTTATTAGACTTTATAGAGATTGAAATTGAGAAAAAATTGGGACACAATATCGATTTAGTTGAATTTAATGCATTAAAACCTGCTTTAAAAAGTAGAATTTTAAATGATCAAGTGGTTATCTTATGAAACGAGATATTCTTGTTTATATTGATGATATTTTAGAATCAATTGATTGAATATACGGATAAAATTTCTGAAATAGATTTTTCTCAAAATCAGTTAATTCAGGATGCTGTATGCAGAAGAATTGAGATTATTGGAGAATCCGTGAAAAATATTCCATTAGAAGTTCGATTGAAATTTTCTTTAATCCCGTGGAAAAAAATAGCAGGTATGCGCGACATATTAACTCATGCATATTTTAATGTAAGGGTTAAACGAATTTGGAATGTAATTCATAAAGATCTTCCTTTATTGATAAAGGAAGTTTTGGAAATCAAACCAGAATTAGACAAAAAAATATAGATTTTTAATTCCTAAGAAAGTTTTAAAAATTTTTAGGACTATTAAGTCCAATATGAGTGAAAATCAAAAGTATATTTTAGTAATAGATTCTGGTGGAACTGGAATCCGTGCAATGCTTTTTAATAAAGAAGGAGAGATTGTAGATAGAGAATACGAAAAAACCTTGCCTAATTTTCCTGAAGATGGTGCAGTAGAGCATGACCCCGAAGTTTTATGGCAAGCATTGCTTTCTGTTGTTCGAAAGATTTTTGCAAAACCAGAATATTCCCCCAAACAAATTGTGTCGATTGGAATTACTAACCAAAGGGCTTCTTTTTGTATTGTAGACAAAAAATCGGGTAAACCAATTACAAATCTTATATCTTGGGCAGATGTCAGGGCAGAGAAAGTCGCGACAAGGATGGATAAGCAATTTTCATGGAGAGCTTTAAGATCAGTTGTGAGAGTTCTTGGAAAATTTACGGGTTCTGCCATGATGAACACTACTGGAATGATTCACATGAATCCAGAATTTCCTTTATGTAGAGTAAGATGGTTATTTGAAAGGGAAAAGGTAGTTTATAGAGATTCAGAGTTATCAGGGGAAGAAATTTATAACAAAGCCAAAAATAAGGAACTTCATTTTTGCACATTAGATAGTTGGTTTATTTACAAGCTTACTGGTGGAAAAAAGCATGTTACAGATATTACAAATGCTGCAAGCACAGCTATTTACAACCCTTTTGACTTAGAATGGAATATGATATATGCAAAACTTTTTAAAATCCCTTCTAATGATACATTTCTTCCACTTGTACTCGATAATACTGATGGTTTTGGAACAACAGCACCAGAATTATTTGAAGGTGCGGAAATTCCAATAGGTGCCAGTATTGGAGACCAAATGGCATCTCTATTCGGTCATTGTTGTTTTAAACCAGGAGAAACAAAAATATCTCAAGGTTCGGGAGCCTTTGTGGATATGTGTGTGGGCCCAAAACCAAAACTTTCTAAGAGAGGGCTTTTTCCGCTGATTTCATGGCGAATTAATGGTGAAATAAATTACATGTTAGAAGGTCAAATCACTACAGCAGGCACTCTTATCGATTGGTTGGGAGATGGGATTGGGTTAGTTGATACTCCAAAAATTTTAAATGAATTTGCTGCCCAAACAGAAGATACAGAAGGCGTTATTGTTATACCCACACCTTCTGGAATTGCTTTCCCTTATTTTAATCCTCGTACTCGAGCAACAATATTTGGATTATCTTTAGCTACACACCGTAAACATGTTTGTAGAGCAGTCCTTGAAGGATTGGCCTTTAGACTTTATGATATCATCGAAGGTGTTGAACATGATACAAAAATTCCGATAACAACACTAAAGGTGGACGGTGGAGTTTCCCAATCTGATATAGAGCTCCAATGTTTAGCAGATATTGCAAATATTACAGTTCAACGCGCACCCGAAGCAGATATGACTAGCACAGGAGCAGCTTATATGGCAGGTTTAGCTGTAGGATTTTGGAAAGATAAAAACGAATTATTAAAACTAAGAAAGGATTATCATATATTCAAACCTAAATTGGATCCAGAGAAAAGGAAGAAAAAATTAACTGATTGGAAGAAAGCTGTAAAAGCTGTGCTCAGTCTTGATAAATAGTTCAGACTATTTTTTTTATTTCTGTTTTATTGATTCCCAAATACAATCTCGTAAGTAATGTTCGCAATTGACAAAGACTTGTCAAGATCCTTAACAGAGTATATTACCGTTTCTAATCGGTTTCTAAACAAATCGAGCATATCATAAATATGCGAACATCTGTCTTCAGGTTTTTTAGCGGATAGAGAATTTACATTTAACCCAGTCTTTAATTCCCATTCCTTAAAAGAAGCGATAACATATTTTCTAACTAGTTCTGGCGACACTTTAGTTAATGACGAAATTTTCTGGAGCATTGATTCAAAAGCATAGTCTGATTTACCGACGAATTTTGTAATTTCACTCATTTAAATCCCATTAAAATGATTTTAGTTGTTTACATTTAATCTAAAATAATTGATCGGGATAATGAAAAAAAAACTATGCAATTTGAAACATTCTTATAAAATTTACAAACAATAATATAAATAGTGTACTGAAATGTCAATTTTACATGCCAAAAATTAGCCATAAATTTAGAACAAATATTTATTTGTTTTAATAAATAAGTATTTAATTAGATATTGATTGTTGATTCAATATAACAATTGTGAAATTGTGACTTGATATGGCGCTAACGGTTCAATTAAAAGATTCTTGGATTGGTGTTTCGATTGATCAGTACCAAAAAACAACCAAAAAGGTTAGTGAAATAATAAATTCTGTTCTCTACCGACCTCTGGGATTTCCGTTAGTTTTACTTGGAAAGAAATTAAAACTTACTCCAAATTTTTTCACTACATTATCTTTAATATCAATACTATTTTCTGCTTATTTTTACTCACAAAACATGATATATTGGGCAGCTGTTCTTCTTTTTGGGAAACAAATATTAGATTGTGTAGATGGGAGCCTTGCAAGGCTTACAAATCAATTTTCAAAATTCGGTGGAACCTATGATTTTATTGGGGATATTATAGGATTTATTGCAATGTCTCTTGGTATGGCATATGCTATATCCAAATTAGAAAGTAACTCAATATATTATCTTTATTATATCTTAATGGCGATTTCGGTAGCAATTGGAACAATTATGTTTAACACTGCGAAATCTCAATATCTAAAAACTTTGTCCGGAAAAAAAGATCCGGTAGTATCCTCTCCTCAAAAAGTATCTTCAAAATTGATAGTTCTTTCAAAAAAACTTCTTAACATGCCAGTGGATTTATTTCAATATATAACGAAATTTTCCGATATCTCTTCTCCTATGTATTCATCTATTGACAGGCATTATTTACCAAAAATTGAAAAAGATGAAGTATTTGAGAAATATTTTTCACCTTTGATGAATTTGTGGTCATTTATAGCAGGAGGAGCCAGCATCACGTTAATAGTTATTTTAACTTTATTTGATGCAGTAAATTTGATAATTATTGTCTTACCTATCAGCATTTTATCTATGATTGTTTTACTTTCGTATATTCAGCGACAAGTTGCTAAAAAATTTAAATGGAAATATCAAGTTTAATCCTTTTTCTTTTCTTCCTCTGCTTTTCTTTTCTTCTCTGATAATTTTTATTAAGATATATAAATTATATAAAATCGATGTAAATGACGAAAGCATTATATTTAGAAGATATGAATTTAAGAGAATTTGAAGCAGTTGTTGAAAGTGTATCAGAAGGAAAATTTATAGTGCTGGATCAAACAGCTTTTTATCCTAAATCTGGTGGTGTTGATAATGATTTAGGAATATTCAAGAGGTTATCAGATAATAAGGAATTCAAAGTTATTTTTGCGCGAAAAATAGAAAATGATATTTCTCACGAAGTTGAAGAATTGGGATTAGAAGTTGGAGATAAAATATTAGGAATTCTTGATTGGAATAGAAGGTTTGAATTAATGAGATACCATACTGCCGCCCATGTGTTAAGCGGAGTATTTTTTAATAAAGGAAATGTGAAAGTAACTGGCAATAATTTAGTTTTGGGAAAAGGTAGAATTGATTTCAATTTTCCAAATTTTGAAAGAGATCTTGTTGAAAAATTCGTTGAGCGCTCAAATGAAATAATTGACTCAGATTTGAACGTGGAATCCTATTATATTACACGAGATGAATTGGAAAAAGATGCTTCTTTAATGAAATTAAATATGGGACTGCCTAAAAATATAAAACATGTTCGAATTATTGATATTAAAAGTTTTGATAAACAACCTGACGGGGGTTGTCATGTTTCCCATTTAGGAGAAATCGGTAAAATTCAAATTCAAAAAATCCAGAATAAGGGAAAGAATAATCGCAGGCTTTATTTTGAATTGATATAAACGGAATTTACTGTGAAAATTATTCGTAAAATAAAGTAGTCATTAAAATTGTTCGTATTGAACTAATAAATAACATTAAATGGATGATTAATTGAAAAGAATCTACTTTTATTTTCGGAGTTATATAATGTCCAATTTTTGTAGAGATAAAAATGACAGGAAACGCAATACAAAATACTAATAGATATTCAGTTGGGAATATTTGCTGAGTGAGATATAATGGTATTCTAATTAAGCCAAAAACTGTAGATATCGCAGCAAAATTTCCAATGAATGCTTCTCGATGATGTCCTGTGTTTTCTAACAATGCAATATTAATTGGACCCGCAGCTCCAATAAGTGCCCCAAAGAAGCCATATGAAAAACCTCCAACCACTAAGACCGAATTTGGAAGGTGTTGTTCACCTGATTTATCGATTATATCATCTTTTGGCTTATTTTTTTTCCCATATTTAATAATTTTAAGGGTTGAATAAACTAAAACAAACAACCCTAATGTTAATTCAATCCATCTTAGTTGTAAAATAACAATTAATAAAGTTCCCACGAGAACACCAGGGATTCCCGTTATAACACCCCGAATAAAAAACTTTTTGTCGATGAATTTGAAATACTGGATTAAATTTAATAGGCTAGGAACAACACCCCATAAATTCACCAATACGACAGCAGATTGAATACTAATGAATAATGTCAATATAGGGATTAAGATCAAGGCATCTCCAAAACCAATTAACCCATAAATAAAGGATGAAATAAAAACTGCAATGAGAATTATGAACGGAAAATCCACATCTTTAGAAAAGACTCATTATAATTAAAATTTCGTGATGGATCTTGAAGAAAAATTAGAAGGAATTGGGGATGTTTGATTAAAAAAGAATTAAAATACTTTCAAATTGATTTGCATGAGTTTATGCATTTTTTTTAAAAATTGAGATTCATTTAAATTTAAATCGGAAATCTCACACTTTATCTTTCCATCCTCATAAATTAAAGCACCATTTTGAAAATTGATCAATTTTATTGACCCTGTTTCATGACCAAGAAATTTTGTATACTGCATCAACAAGTGGTCTGATTTTTTTCCACTAAGTGAATTGATTTCTACTTGGGCTGCATTTCTATCCGAATAAAATTCATCAAATAAACTTTGGGTTTTCTCACATTTTGCCGAGATTTCTTTAAATAAAAATTGTACTTGTTTTGAATCGATTTGAGCCATTCCAAAAATACCTCTTAAATTTTTTTATAGATTCTTGCCTTATAAAAATGCAGACTATGTAGGTAATATAGATTTTATACAAATTTCGAAAATTTTAATATTTTTCATGACTTAGACTTCCTCAACTAATAATAATTTTATTAAAGTAAAATTATACTAAAAAAGTGAGAAAAAATGTCACAACTCGGCGGGATGCCCATTTTGATACTTAGAGAGGGCTCCGAACAAACAAAAGGAAACGATGCTCGAGCTAGAAATATATTAGCTATACAAGCAGTCGCTGAAGCAGTAAAATCAACCCTAGGTCCAAGAGGGATGGATAAAATGCTAGTAGATTCATTAGGTGATATAACAGTCACTAATGATGGTGCCACAATTTTAGAAAACTTAGATGTAGAACACCCAGGAGCAAAAATGGCGGTCGCAATTTCCAAGACACAAGATACTAACGTCGGAGATGGTACAACAAGCAGCGTAATTATTGCAGGACAATTATTAACAGTTTCTAATGAATTGATGAATCAAGGAATACATCCTTCAATTGTCGCTAGAGGCTATTCTCTGGCTGGCAAAAAAGCTCGAGAAATATTAAAAAATGAAATTGCAGTTAGTATTGATCCAGATAAAGACCATGAAACCCTAAAAAAAATTGCAATAACAACGATGAATAGTAAAGGCATAAGCGGAAATAAAGATTTCTTTTCTGACCTTGCCGTAGACGCATTTTCAAAGGTAAAATCTGAAAAGGATAATATGGCAAAGGTAAAAAATATCACCATTGTCAAAAAGAAGGGAAAATCAATACGAGATTCCGAAATTATTGATGGAATGATTTTAGAAAAAGAGCCAACTCACCAAATGATGCCAAAACTCGTTAATGATGCAAAAAATTGCTTTAATATCTCAAGCATTCGAGATTAAGAAAACTGAATTTTCAAGTGATCTAAAAATTAGTGATCCTAATCAAATCCAAGGATTTTTAGATCAAGAAGAATCGATTTTAAAGCACTATGCAGAGAAAATTAAAGAATCAGGCGCAAATGTAGTAATCAATCAAAAAGGAATAGAAGATTCTGTTAGCCATTTCCTTAATAAATATGGAATTGTTGCAGTTAAATCCGTTACAAAATCAGATCTTGAAAAAATTAAGAAAGCAGTCGGTGGAAAAATCGTTGAAAACATCAATTCCTTGTCTTCAAATGACCTAGGATTCGCTAAAAAAGTCGAATTTAAAAAAGTCGCAGGAGATGACTTGTGTTTTATTTCCGGTTGTAAAAATCCTAAAGCAGTTTCAATCTTACTCAGAGCAGGAGTTACTTCTGGTTTAGATGAAGCAGAAAGAACTCTACATGATGCATTATGCGTAATTGCTTCAGTAAACGATAGAAGTGCAATTGTTGGTGGGGGCGGTGCAGTTGAAATGGAATTATCTCAAAGGTTATTGGAAGTAGCAAGTAAACAATCAGGAAAAGAGCAAATTGCTATTGAATCTTATGCGAGAGCTTTAGAAATTATACCAATTACTCTAGCCGAAAACGCAGGATTAGATCCAATTGACATAATTGCAGAATTACGAGGAGAACACTCAAAACCAGGTAATGAATTTGTAGGATTGGAGATTTTTCAAGGTAAGGTTGTAGACAACAGAAAAGCCGGAGTTATCGAACCTGTTGCAAACATTGATCAAATCATCAAAAGCGCAACTGAACTTTCAGTAATGATTTTAAGAATTGATGATATGATAAAAGCCAAAAAATCAGCAGGCGGACCTCCTGGTGGAATGCCTCCTGGTATGGGCGGAATGCCGCCTGGTATGATGTAAAATCTATTAAAGATTTTTCATATATTTCTCTTTTTTTAAAATTCAATAATTTTCAACTTTTTATTATTTTTCGACATAAAGCTCACTTCTCCTTATTTCCATTAATATCGAAATTCTTTTTCCTTAAACATATGAATATTATACTAACAAGTTCTCCAAGATCTGAAGTATTTTTCTCATCTATGATTGCACCTGTTGAAAAAATAATCTTGCATGGGAGTTAAACTAAAATAACTAATAGAATCAAATAATATTTTATAATTTCCTAAATTCGTCAAAAAATTCAGATAGATTAAAATTCCCACCACTTATTATAATTCCAACTTTCTTATTCTCAATTGGTACTTTTTCGGATAGAATTACAGCAATTGGAACAGCACTTGAAGGTTCAATAACAATTTTCATCCTTTCCCAAACAAATTGCATGGCTTCTATAATTTCTTCTTCACTTACTAAAAAAATATCATCGACATTCTTCCGTATTATCTGTAGAGTTCTTTCGCAAAGGGTTGTTCTCAATCCATCTGCAATTGTATCCGGATCTTCATTTATCTCAACCTGTCCTGAATGAAACGAACGATACGCATCATCAGCATTCATTGGTTCTGCACCATAAACAATAATGTTTGGATTAAATCCTTTAGCAGCAATTGAAGAACCTGACAATAGTCCTCCGCCTCCAACAGGCGCCATTATCACATCTAAATCAGGTCTATCATTTAGTAATTCCAACGCAGCAGTTCCAGCTCCCGCTATTACAAAATCATTATCATAGGGATGAATAAGAGTAAAACCGTTCTTTTGAATTAATTTTTCAGTTGTTTGATGTCTTGATTTAAGGCTATTTTGGCAAAAAACTACCTCAGCTTCATATGTTTTTCTAGTTGCATTAACTTTGCACATGGGAGAAGTATTAGGCATTACAATTGTTGCATGAATCCCTAAAATTTTTGATGCGAGAGCAACAGCTTGGGCATGATTTCCGCTTGAATGTGTGATTACGCCTTTTTCCTTCTTTGATTCACTTAATTGGCTTAAAGCATTATACGCGCCTCTAAATTTGAATGCTCCAACTCGTTGCATATTTTCACATTTTAAATATACTTTGGAATTAACCTTGTTATTCAAGGTTCTCGATGATAAAATAGGTGTGTGATTGACAATTTTTTTGATTCTTTCATAAGCTTCTTGAATATCATCAAAGGAAATCATAATTTATTATCATTTTTCGTTCCTAAAATTCTTTGATCCAAGTTAGAAATATTAAAACTTTTTTTTAATGCTATTTTGATTATAATTAATGAAAGTTTACGTTGCATTAAGTGCAGATTTCATTCATCCAGGACACCTTAAAATCATCAAGGAAGCGAGAAAACTCGGTGAAGTCATAATTGGATTACTAACTGATGAAGCCATTGCTACATACAAACGTCTTCCCGTGTTAAATTATAAACAGAGAAAGGAAGTCATTGAAAATATCCAAGGTGTATCAGAAATAATCCCTCAAAATTCTTTAGATTATACAGAAAACTTAAGAAAAATTAAACCGGATTTTGTAGTCCATGGTGATGATTGGAAAGAAGGCCCTTTAAAGAATACTCGGTTGCGAGTAATAGAAGTTTTAAAGGAGTGGGGGGGAAAATTGGTTGAACCTAAATATTCAAAAGGATTAAACTCTGGGCAATTAATTAAAGATAAATTTGGAGTTGGAACTACACCAGAAAAAAGACTTAAGAAATTAAGAAATCTAATTCAAATGAAACCAATAGTTAGAATCCTTGAAACTCATAATGGAATAACCGGTAGGATTGTAGAATTAACGGGTATTTATGAAGGAGAATCTTTTAGAGAATTTGATGGGATGTGGGAGAGCAGTTTGACCGATTCAACTTCTAAAGGCAAACCTGATACTGGATGCGTTGATATCACTTCAAGAATAAGAACAATTAACGAAATTCTCGATGTTACAACTAAACCAATGATTGTTGATGCGGACAATGGAGGATTAGTCGAACATTTTGTATATACAGTGAAAACTTTAGAGAGATTAGGGGTTTCCGCAGTAATTATTGAAGATAAGGTAGGATTGAAGCGAAATTCTCTTTTTGGAACTGATGTAGTTCAACGTCAAGATACTATCGCACACTTTTCCGAAAAAATCAATTCAGGAAAAAAAGCCCAAATAACTAAAGATTTTATGATTATTGCACGAATTGAAAGCCTTATTCTTAAACAAGGGCAAGAAGATGCACTAAG
>JAUWPK010000200.1 GCA_030611625.1 Promethearchaeum sp.
ATTTAAACTAGCGACCGTGACCAACATCCAAATTTGATGTGATTCATCATCACATTTAACAGTATTAATGCCCTCAATCAAATTTTGCCAAGTGCCATTTGTATATACATCAGCTTCAATAATTGTAAGTACCCCCGAATAACCGTAATTGGACCATATTTCGAAATCACTATTTCTCACTCGTAATCTAAATTGATAAGTATGATTTCCATCAATTGTATCATAAGTTAAAGTATATGATTCGCTCGTACTCCAATTTACATATGTTTCTCCATCGATACTTATCTCCCAATCAAATTCATTGACATAACTTCCAACAGAATCGCGAATCACCGAAAATGAAGGTTGATATTCTACAACTTCTGTTATTGGGGATGTTATTGTGGGTGTTTCGGCTTCAGACCATAAAACAGAAATATAATCAGAGAAATCTGATTCCCCGACCTCATTAATTGCTTTTACTTTAAAATATAGAGTTTCATTGTATGTCTTTGATACATTTACTGAAGTTTCTAGAATATCTGTAAAGATTGCAGTATATTCACCATCAGTAGTGTTAGCTTCATATAATGTATAATTAGTGGCCTCGGGTACGGCGTCCCATGAAATTACTACAGTCCCATTATAACATATTGATTCGGAGGTTCGAACATTAAGGGGTATTGAAGATGCAGATAAGGTAACAATACCCGAATAATAATAATCCGTCCATACACCAAAATTTATATTTCTTACTCGTAATCCAAATTGATACGTATGATTGCCCTCACTTGGATCATAAATTACTGTGTCCGTATCATTTGTGGTCCAGTCTGTGTAAACTCCTCCGTCGATGCTGATTTCCCAATCAAATTCATCCACATAACTTCCAACAGGATCTCGAATAACTGATATCAGTTCTTGAGTATATACAGTTTGTGTGATAGGCGATGTAATCGTGGGTGTTTCGGGTTTTAACCATGTTACTTGAGCAAAACTTGTAGAAAGCGCAGACCATACGAAGTTATTACCCGCTGAAACTTTATAAAATTTGGTTTGTTCCAAATCTTTTAATACCGAAGCGCTTGATACGTCTCCTAATACTGACCCAATTTCAGAATATATGCCATCGGATGCGTTCGCTTCAGATATTTGATAATTTGTTGCATCTGATGATTTTGTCCATGTTATTGTTGCAGTTCCATTATAACAGGGATTATCATTTGTAATTACACCTGTTGGAACTGATGGAACAATCTTAATTGTTGCATCTTTATACATATCTGCATAATCAAAACTATAAAACCTTGCATGGACAGTATGATCTCCACAAGGAAGATCTTCTGGTGTTATATAATAATTTACATCGTAATATGTTCCCATACCATTTTCCCAAATTGTTGTCCAAGAACCTTGGGAGACCCATTCCCCACCATCTATTGCAATCCACCACTCTCCGGTATGCCCCTCAAGCATATCAGATAAGCTATATGTGAAAGTTTGAGATCCACTGTCAAATGTTTTTGTGACTGATAAAGGTGTAACCAAAATATATAATGCAGCTGTTTTTGGAGTTAGTGATATAAGATTCTCAGAAAATCCATTATTTTTTACAATTTCATCTTGGAACCTGATTCCTTCTAAAAAGATACTATTTGAGAATGAAAATATGGATATTAATACAATAGTAATAATTTTAGATTTATTATTCATTTTTTTCAAATTTTTCACCAATTTTCTTAATATTTTTAAAAAATCATCTTAAGAAGAAAAAAGTATAAATCATTTATTAAGAGGTTTGGTTTTTTTTCTGAATATTTATGTGAACTAAATTGGCGAATATAAACAAAATATTTAACATATTTTTTTTTATTACCTCCAAACAATTTTTGAATTTACAAAAATCCTACATATTATATAATTTAATTTAAGAAAATCAGATATTTTCATTAATTTTAAAGTAATTTTTACCCAGTTTCGATTACGGGAGGTTCTACTTCAATAGGGATAGGATTTAATTATCTTAAGATTCTAAAAAACTTTTTTAATAAATAAGAGTATTATAGTAATCTACGAGAAAATCATGCCATGAGTAGGAGTAATTTAAGTTCCAGTCTATTGAGTCATATAGAGGCAGAAAAGTTTGATTTTCAAATTCAGGAAAATATATTGACATACCAGTATAGTGTGAATCCAGAACTCCCCAATATGCGGTATTGGAAATGTAATTATTAATAAAACCTATCAGATCCTCAGCTTTTTCATTTAAAACAACATCATGTGTATAATCTTTAATATCTTTAACAAAACTGATTAAATCGACATATTTATGCGTGGTATAATTATATTGGGTTCCCATTTGGTAAGCATTTGTTCGACTAAGTTCCACGGCATAGAACATTTCGTTGTCTTTAATATAATTACAAAAATCGCTAATTTTTTCCCTTATTAAGGAAAAAGAGTTTGTCTTTACCACAGACATAGTTCCTTTTAGAAAATATGATGGATGTGAATCTTCATATATTTTTACTAATTTCTCACCGAATTCTTCAGCAGATATCTGAGGATTTTTTTTAACTTCGTTTATTATATCGCTAAATGTTCCATCGTCTTCATCCAAGTACGTAGTTTCTTCACTTGCAACAATAAAATCTACAGAATCTTTTAAATCATATAGGAATTCTATTCCACCCATAACACAAGAATGAAAAAATAGAAGGGTAATATTTTTTCCTTGAATTGAATTTATAATTTCTGAGGAATTTAAAAAATCATGATGATCTGGAGTTTGACTGTGATCAAAACTGCAACCTCCTGTTTCACAATCATCAGTTGGTGATTCATGCAATACTCCACTTCCATGACCATTTATTATTAAAGCATAATTATTTGCTGGAAACTGGCTTTGGCTATGAATTATGAAGTTTTCTAGAGTTGATTGATCACCCATGTTTTTTTCTCCAATGTCTCTTTCAGAATATGTAGTTGAGTAAACAAGGTAACGATAGGTACTTGAATTTAAACTATCGTATCCATAGCCATCATATAAACAGGTTAATCCAACATCCAGCGATCCGTAAGTATTAATTACGGCATCTTTGTGAGAATTGAATACAGTTTCTTTCAAGTAATTACTATCGTCACCACAAATATAATACATTATTGTCCAATTATAAGGACCTTCTCCATTAGTTGTTTGGTTCTTAGTCAGATTTAAATAAATCATAACAGATCCAAATCCAACAATAATTGTGCAAAAAAGAAAGATAGTCCAAATTTTACTCTTATTTTTAACCATTTTTTTAACGCTTCTTTGGTAATTAGATTAAATAATAAAAGAAACCATAAAATTTTTTTAATTAAAACAAAATCATGAACCAATGGGAAAAGAAGAAAAAATTCGGAAAAAAGGTGACGTCTTACTTGCTAAGGCTGAACACTACATGGATACTCATGATTTTAAAAGATCTGCAGATAATTTCCAGAAAGCGGGAGATTTATTCTTTGAATTAGAAGAATGGAAAATATCCGAGCAGTGTTTTAGGTTTACAAGTAAAAATTTTTCCAGACTTGGCGGGAAACGAAATTACCATCGAGCAGCAAATGTACAAAGAAAAGCAGCAAATTGCTGTCTTCATCTAAATGATTTTTCAAAAGCGCGTGATTATTTTGATATTACAGCGAAATCGATATTAAAATCAGAAATGAAGACTAAAGAAGAATTCGCTACTGAAAATGTATGCTTTGGCTTTATGTGTCATTTTATATTAGGTGAACAGGAGGAAGCAATTAATTCAATAAAACGCTTCAAATCTCTATTCGAATCTGATATATATAATGAACATATTTTAATGAAACTTGTCCATAATCTTTCAAATGCAGTTCTAAATTATAATGAACAATATATAAAGAAAATCGTTAAGAACATCCAACCTGACAGATACAGTATTGCTGAAAGTACATTAATACAACATGCATTTTTGGTAACTTATGCATCCCTAAAAACGGGTTTTTCATTAATTTTAGAGAAAAAGGAATTTGAACGTGATTCATTTATTGAATTGCCCAGTCAGTTAGATACAAGTGGATTAAAAAAAATCGAGAAACACAATAGGTTTTCAAGTAAAATTGAATCTCTTTCAATCACCAACATCGAATTTAATATCAGTGAGAATCTGACATTAAAAGAAAAACCTTCTATACCAACCAAAATAGAATTTAACAATAAAGATAATCATGTTCTTCCATTTAAATTCCGCACAAATTTTCCTGGTAAAGCTCATATTGGTCCTATAAAGTTGACACTTGAAATTAACAAATATTTCAAATATTATGCAATATCAGACATAAAACTGCTTAAAATTACTTCTCCTGCGGCTATTTTGGGGATAAATCTTATTCCACAGAAAACTCCAGTAATCAATCAAACTTTTCCACTTCAAGTGGTTATATCAAATAACAGTGATGGGGACGCAATGGAAATCGATATTTTATTTGAATTTCCAGAAGAGAATATTCGGATGATGCGAGGGACGCTGGATAAAAAAATTTATGCATTAAGCCCTAATGAGGAAATTAAATGGCAAATATTGATCAAAGCGTCCGATGTTGGCGAATTACCTATAAAAACTACTGTATCCTTCAAAGACGGGGATGGAAATTCACGAGGTCCCTTTGAAGCAATATTTCCATTGATGATAAATCTTTAATTTTTTTTAAAAAATCCTTTTTTTCTACTTATTCAATTCTTATTTCCTTTTTTATGGTTTTTTAGGCAAATGAATATAAGCACAGAAAAGATACTTCAATTATGAGATTTAAATTTAAAAAACTGGGAATTAGCACGGGTGCTGTTCGGATTATCATTATGGATGATGATGATGCATTTGAATTGGGGGCAAAACCCGGAGATAGGGTAAAAATATATCATATTAATGAAGAAAATAATAGTATTATTGAACCTGGACTTATCACAATTGTTGACATAGCCACCGGAGAAGAAATGCTTAAACGAGGAGAGGTTGGCCTATATGATGAAGTTGCAAAAAAATTGGAATTAAATATAAAAACAAAGGAAATTGAAATTCATTTATCCTCCCGACCAAAATCATTTTTAGCCATTAAAGATAAAGTTAAAGGAAAAAACCTTAGTACAGCACAAATTCAAGAGATTATTCATGATTGTACTCATGATAATTTATTAGCAATTGAAAAGGCAGCTTTTATTGTGGGATTGGAGACAAATGGTGCCACAGATGAAGAAATTGTCGATTTAACAGAAGCTATGACACATTCAGGTGAAATTTTCGATTTTGGACCAGAATGCTATGATAAACACAGCACAGGTGGGGTTCCGGGGAATAAAGTGACTTTAATTATTGTCCCAATTGTTGCCGCTGCAGGACTACTCATCCCTAAAACATCAACACGAGCAATAACAAGCCCATCAGGAACAGCTGATAGCTTTGAAGTACTTGCACCAGTTAGTTTTCCTAAAGAAGAAGTATTGAAATTACTTAAAAATGAAAGAGCAGGAATTCTTTGGGGAGGAGAATTGGATTTAGCTCCAGCCGATAATGCTCTAATAAGGATTGAAAAACCATTAACATTAGACCCTCTCCCTTTAATGATCGCAAGCATACTATGTAAGAAAAAAGCTCTTGGTGTTCGTAAATTAGTTTTAGATATTCCTTGTGGAAAAGGAACAAAATTTTCTGGAATTGAAGATGGTAGAAAATTTGCTATCAAATTTAAAGAAATAGCAACCAGAGTCGGGGTTGATTGTATCTGCTTACTCACAAATGCATCTCAACCAGTTGGACATGCCGTTGGACCAGCATTAGAAGCACAAGAAGCTTTAAAATTATTAATTGATCCAACTATTGGTCCTTCTAGCCTTCGAAATAAATCTTGTGAATTAGCTGGAATCTTATTAGAAATGGGAGGAAAAGCACAGGAAGGTGAAGGAAAAGATTTAGCTTTAGAAATTTTAAATTCTGGAGAAGCTTACAAAGCAATGAAGAGAATAATAAAAGCTCAAGGAGGAGATCCTGAAATTAAACCAGAAGATATAAAAATTGGTCCGTTTGTTGCAGAAATGAAGGCAACTGCTAATGGTTTTATAACATCTGTTAGAAATGAATATATTAATAGAATTGCAAAAATTGCAGGTTGTCCTGGTGTAAAGGAAGCTGGAATTGTAATTGAGCGGAAGATTGGCCAAAAAACCAAGAAAGGAGAAATTATATTTAAAATTTATTCGTATAATGAAAAGAGACTTAAAGAAGCAGTGGAATTTTATAGGGCTAATCCTCCACAAATCCTTGGAGGAATGACCCTGGAAAAAATTTAATTCTTGTGCTTTATTGGTAAGGATATTATTATGAATTTAGTCCCAAAATATGTGTTTTTCACAAAAGGAGTCGGATCAGATAAAAAAGAACTTCTATCATTTGAATCCGCCCTTTTAGATGCTGGAATCGCGCATTTGAACATAGTTCAAGTTTCTTCAATACTTCCCCCTAATTGTTTGGAAATTTCAAAGGAAAAAGGTCTCAAAATGTTAAATCCAGGTCAAATTGTATTCGTTGTTTTAGCTCGTCAATGTTCAAATGAAAAACACAAATTGATTTCTGCATCTGTAGGCGTAGCAAAGCCAAAAGATGAAAATCATTATGGATTTTTAAGTGAGCAACATGGTTTCGGTCAAGATGAAAAAACTGCAGGTGATTTCGCAGAAGATTTAGCTGCAAGTATGTTAGCTAGCACACTTGGCATAGAATTTGATATTGATGCTGATTATGATGAAAAGCGAGAAATATTTCATATAAGTGATAAAATTGTTGAAACCAAATCAACAACATCCACCTGTATTGTTGAAAAGGATGGAAATTT
>JAUWPK010000362.1 GCA_030611625.1 Promethearchaeum sp.
GGTAAAACTACATGGATAGGATATCCCTGGGCTTTTGAAGATTGCCCTAAAGAAGTTCAGGAAAGATTGTATCAAGAATTATTCGATCTTATTACTGAAAAATATCCTGAAAACAAGATAGTAATGGGCTATTTCTCTAATTCTTGGGATGTACAGAAACAGTTTGCTTTAGATAAAGGATACAAACTAAAAGACACATCATATTTTTACACATTAGATCCTGATAAAGTTAAATTAGAAATACCAGAAGGTTATTCTACCAAGTTAGGAACACTGGATGATTTGGAAGCTGTGATTGAATTAAGTAAAGCGGATCCTGACCTTAAGACCACCTTTCCATCAGATGAAGCCAGAGAACATTATTTCAAAAATCGCGTATTAGCTGAGGGAAATTTAATTTTAGTCTATAAAGATAAAAACTTGGTAGCAGCCACAGCACCCTTACGAGGTTTCTATGTAGGATATATGTTCCGATTTACTGCAATAAGACCCGAATTTGAAGAGGCTTGGAAAATATTGGCGGTCAAAATTGCGAAACATTGCAAGGAAATTGGGTGGACCGAAAAAATAATGATAACTTCCTTTGAAAAATGGGATATAATTGAACCCCAGATTAAAAAACTAGAAGCAGAATTGTACGATACACAGGTGCAATATGAATTATAAGGAAGTAAAGGACTGAATAAATTTTTTTTCTCATTTTACTAATCTAAACAATCACAATAGTATCAGCTATTCTTTAAAAAAGTAGAATAATATAAATAATTAGTGAATCTTAATGCAAAAAAGAATAAAATGGAATGCAGTGGGACTGGCATCAAAAACAAAGACATTAAAAAGGATTTTAAAAGAAGCATATGATGAAATTCCTTCTGATCATCTAAAATCTTTGAAAAAACTTCAGAACTTTATTGATGAGCTACAGAATATACTGCATTCGATCTCATTAATTAATACTAATGTTATACCAAATCTTGAAAATATATTTCGATTACAGTTTAAAACTCCTGAAATGATTTACATTGCTTTAAGTCGTCCGAGTATAAAAAATATTTTTGAACAACTCCAAATATATTTTAAAGATCAAGAGAACGAGGAAATTTCCAATGAGGATTTTGCAGAATTATGCACAATAGGAGATGCAGGAAATACTCTCGCCTTAGTTGGTGATGCCGCGTTGGATCTAGCTGTAATCGAATATTTTTGGGATTCCTCCTTATCAAAAATCGGAGAACTCACAAAAAAACGTGAAAAAATTGTTAAAAATGAACATTTAGCAAAAATTTGTGAACGATGGCAATTATATGAACATAGAATTAAGCGTTTGCATGAGAGCTCTTTAGGTGGAGCAAAATTAGAAACTATCATTCATGAGAAGGGGACACTAGTCGAAGCAATATTCGGAGTAATATATTTAGAACTTGGTTTTAAAGAAGTTTTACGAGTGGTTCCTACTATTCAATAAAATCTAGATACAAACTACAAACGTATCGTAATGTCTGGAAATATATTTTTTGTAAATATTAAAGTGATGTGAAAAAAATAATAAAAGAGAACGATTAAATGACAGAAGATTATCCTCAATATTGGAGTTCATATAAAGGAACTATTATTAAAATTATTGTACGAGATGGTGAACAATCTTGGGATGAATTACTGGAAAAAACTGAATTCACTCCAGATATTCTCAATACAATCCTAAAAGAAATGTATAATTTAGATATTATTGAAAAAACCGAATTGTCCACTTATCGAGTTCCGACCTGGATTTATTATGAATATAGAGATCAAATATATCAACAACTTGAAGGTAATTCAAAATTAATTCAAAGATCTAAGAATTCTTCATACCAAAATGAAAAAAATAAGCATATACCTAAACCATTAAAAACCTCTGACCTTTTCAAATCCCCAGAATTTGAAGATTTTATTCGTTTGGAACTAAAAAGGAAAGATTCACATTTCACTAAATACTTTGATAACGGAGGGAGTGCCTATCTTTATTTGTTTTTTAGCGATATTGCTTCAAAAATCTTAGTTTTAAAAATATATTTGGAATCTGATGATGAAATTCAACAAAAGTATAAACATTATGATCAAAAATTTGCTAAAATTGAGCATGAAAATATTAATAAAATTTTAGAAACGGGATATTGGCCATATAATGGAATTAATTATAGGTGGTCCATCCAAGAATTTATACCTAATGCTGATTCTTTAAATAAAATTCCACCAGATATGATTCGAAATCGACCTCTTTTGGAAAAAAAAGAATTAATACGCCAACTTCTAAGTGCTTTCATCGAAATCCGAAAACACCATCAATGTCACAACGATCTTCACTCAGGAAATATCTTAAAGTTAAAAAATGAAAATAAAATCATAATTATTGATCCCGGCTTTTCTAAACAACTCCCCGGTAAAGATGATACAGATTTAGAAGACTTAAAAAAAATAATTGAAACATATTTCCTTTCTAAAAGGGATAAGAAATTGATTCATTTTCAAAATTTAATGGAAAGTAGAAGTTTTGAAGAAATGCTAAATAATTTAGAAATAATCCCTATTAAGGAGAAAAATAACAGTCAAACCAATCATCAAACTCAAAAAATTCAATTGCAATCATCAACTGGAATTACTGATAATGAATATGCTTTGATAAATTGGTTAAATTTGATGAAAAAACATCAATGGAATGAAGTTCTATTATTTTGTTTTAACATTTTTAACCGTAATAATTTAGCTTCTTTTTTTGATGGTGATACAAATAATCCACCAATTCATGCGGGTTCGGATTATGTACGGTTTTATTCAAAATTATTTAATTTCATCTGTAGATC
>JAUWPK010000044.1 GCA_030611625.1 Promethearchaeum sp.
AAAAACGAAATTTCAGAAATATCAAAAGTAGTAGGTCTGAAAAACATTGAAAAACTCATAAAAAATGCAGAGGATACTAACGATTATAAATTTATCGCAGCATATTATCCAAAAATAAGTAACAAAATATTAATCAATCTATCAAAAAGTATATTAAAACGGGAACCCAAGGCAATTATCTTATTTGTGGGAAGTTCAAATGGTGGCATTAACTTTATCTCAATGCGAGGGAAGAATATAAAAGAGATTAATCTGTCTAAAATCACTAAGAGATTTTTAAATGAATTTAATGGTAAAGGCGGAGGAAAAGAAGAATCTACGCAAGGTTTCATCAATAAATATGAAGGAAATCCACAAGATCTTATTCCAAATTTTAAATTATTACTATTTGAAAAAAAATAAAAAAAAAAATTCAGAATTTTGTGCTTTAAACAACTGAAAATCTTGAAAAGTAATCTAAATATGGATACTGAATTTTATTAATACCCATGCTTTAATTCATAATTTCGAACCCACCCCTGATTTAAATTTTTTCATAACATGAAATGTTAATAAAGATTTGATTATTGGTAGAAAAAATCTTTATGAAAATATCCTTTTTATTTTAATTAAACAATAATAATTTTAGAAACTAATAAATTAGAATCAAGTGCACAGAAGAATGAATTTTAGAGATTATGATATTAATAAATTAAATTTGAATAATATAGATGATTTTTCAAAATTAATCCTATATTATTTATGTGGAACTCCCTATAATGATAAAGAATTTAATAAAAGTATACTTAACCTTTTAAAAAAAATAATTGAGGTTTTAGAATCTGGTACTTTATACTATGAACAGTTTAATGAGATTTTATTATTATTTAATCAAGATAGGATTTCAAGAGATTTTTTCAATTACTTCTTTTCTGAAGGAAAATTAAATCTTGAGATTCTAAAAGATGGAATCGTTGAATTTAGAGGACTTAGCATCTTACATTTTGGAAATTTCAAATTTACTTTTAAAAGATTTTCAAAAATGAAAAAGAAAGAAATTGATAACCATTTTAGAAAATTAGACTTTTCAACCGATTCCTTAGAAGCGACTTATAAAAATAGGCCGAATCCAATAATTGATATAAAAAAAGTTAATAAAGAGAATACTTGGTATTTAGGTTATATAAGTTCTACTTTAATATCAAAAGAAAGTAAGCATCTTAAAGAAATTTTGGAAAGTTGTGATGAACCAGAAGATTACGAACCTTTAAAAAACATATTTTTAGAGTTAGATAAAGAAATAAAAGAAAATCGAGAAAAAGGAACTCTTAATACAGATACTTATCTAATTTGGGATTATATTGATGTGTATATAGCTACTTCAATGAGAAAAAATTGTGAATTTGAGGAAACTTTTGAAACTATTCAAAAAATCTTTACAAATCCTTTAATAAAAGACTTAAAAATTAGATATTTTGATCCCACACAGTCTTATTGTAAATTAAATAGAGATAAGGGTCTAATTGAAGGACTTATGTTGAAACGAGCAAAGTGCACAATTTATATGGTTCAAAAAAGTGATACTTTCGGAAAAGATTCTGAACTAGCATCTACTTTAGCTCAGAAAAAGCCAGTTATTGCTTTTATTCCAGATTATGATGAAAAAGAATTATGTGTAAAAATTAAGAAATATCCTTTAGATTATATTAAAGAAAGAATATTTATGTTTAAAGCTGAAAATGTATTCGAAGATATGGAAATTCTAAAAGAATTGGACAAAGATATGAATGAACTTAACGATTTATTGTACGCTTATGTTAAAGAATATGAAGAGTACAGATTAGAACAGCCCATTTCTTTATGGAGCGAGAAGGATGAACATTTCAAAGATCAAAACACTCAATTTAAAGAAATATGTGAAATTTTAGCAAAATTCACTAAAAAATATTGGAATAATAGAGCTAAATCATTACAGTATAATCATCCGTTAGGAATGCAAATTGATCTAGATTCTGGTGTAGCAAATGGTGTATTAGTTGTAAGAAATATTGATATCTGTGTAAAAATTTTAAGAAGTATTATATTAAATTCTTTAAATTTTGAAATCAAACATTCTGATGAAGGATATACTGGATTATTTGAAACCCTATCAGGGTCATTGTATAGAATAGTCACTGATAATGAACTAATAACAAATTCTTTCTGGAACTTCTTCTACAAAATTTAAATTTCTATTTGAATAATATATATAATTAAGTAAAAATTGGAATTACATATTTTTCTAAATTAATAAAAAACCTAATAAATTGATACCCTCATAATAAATTAAAAGGTTCTCTATTCTATGGTAATTGAAAATGGATTTCGATAAAAAAGAGTATAAAAAAAGGAAAGTTGTACCGACAAGGCTCAAATTTGAAGATAATTATCCCTCTTCTTCAGGATATAAAACTCCAGATTCTATTAAATTCTTAAAAAAATATGATTTTAAAAAAAAGAAGTCTTGATCTATTCTTTATTTAAAATTTTAATCTTACTTTCTATGATTTGCTTATTTCAGAATGCCTAATATTGTTAATTATAAGAGGGCCTCTGACTCTGAAATCTTTTTTCTTGCATTTGATAAATATCATTCTGGTTTTGCATTTTTATGTTTGGAAGATAGTGTTTCTTGCATTTTTAAGAGCAAATAGTTCAATTCTTTAGCTATTTTTATTTCCTTTGCAAATTTTTGAGTAACATCTTGGATAAACCATTTCTGAAACTTATGAATTGCCTTACTATGATAGATAGCGACGGCACTAATTTTCTCATTTATTTCACTATAAAATATACTCGCACATACTCCTTCTTTTCCTGTTTGCCTTACAGAATATGTAATATGGCTAAATCCTACATTATTACTTCCATGAGTTAACTCATTTCTTACTTTTTTTAGAAAAGAACCATATTTCAGGACACCTAGTCTTTCAAGAGAAAGGGAGTATTCCTTTTTGATAATACGATTGTTAAATTTATTATTTAGGTGATTTCGCCATGAAATTATCTTATCTGATAAAGCGCTGACACTCATTAGATAATTGAACAAAACTCGTAAAAATTCTCTAGAGAACTCGTCTAATCTTCTTTTTTGATTGGATACATCTTCTATTGCCCAAAGACTTCCATAATTTGATTCATAATACTCGATATTTTTCAGAACAATATTTAAATTGCCATCTAAAATCCTTAGATAAATATTTATTCCAGATATATTGTTATAAATTTCAAATCCGATTGAATTTTCATATTCTCGACGTTTTTTCCTATATTCAGGATGCATTGTTGATATATAATCTTCATGTGAAATAAAAATTAATTGTTATATTATTCCATAGTAAGAAATATGTCTGAAATGATAAAGTCCGTTGTTATAAATCAAAAAATAATTGTTAGATAAATATGTCGGCAAAGATTTATGTATTCAAAACCCAATATATTATTAGCACCTACATCCAGGTCCGGTATGGATGCAGATGTTCAAAGCCTCTGCATATGTGTCGTGTCTGGGTGTAGTTATTTCACTTTTTCTTTTTAGAATTTTCTTGACCATCTTTTATCAATAACATAATAGTGGTTTTTAATATATTTAGTATTATAATAAAATTAGGGACAAATGGGAATATTATGATTCGAGGTTTCAAAACCGTGATATGATATCAATTGATTTTTAAAAACTTATGTAAAAAAAAAAAATTATTTGGTTTTTTGAATTTTAATCAAAAACGAATGAATTAATCTAGCTATTATTTTTGATTCAGCTAATCTTCTTTGTACTATTTCGAGTGAGATTTCTCCCATATTTGCACTTTTAAATTTAGAAAAGAAATATATGATTTCTTCTTTAAATTCTCTTAAATTTGTCTGTGTGATTACAAACTCTTCAACAGAAGAATGTGCATGAACTGTATAATTTTTTTTAGGATGTATATATACAGGAACACGATCAAATGTTTTAAAATTATCTTTCACCCAAGCGATTGAATTCGCCATTTGACCAACTTGATCTTTATTTATTCCAATTGATGAATCCTCTACTTCATTTTTACATTCAATAACCCATATTTTATTGTTCGGTAAAACCCATAAATTATCGGGCCCATTACGATCTTCATGTTCAGGACGAATAGAATTAAAACCGATAATTTTTCCAATTTCTTTTAATGCCCTCTCAAAAGCATTGGCATTTCCTCCAAAAATTAAATGATCAAAAAGAGCTTCCAATTTAACAATCATCCCATTATACGAATCTTGATCTTGAATCCATTCCAGTATTTGAGATGCTTGATCTTTCATTTCTAATTTAATCACTTTGTCTTTTTTTGAGATAGGAGAAATTGATAAATATCGATTGTTTTTATGAGCTTTTTGTTGAATAAGAAAAGAATCTTCTCTATCTAAATCATATAAATAGAATGCTAATTGTTCTAAATACCAACCACGCTCTTCAGAAGTAATATCAGCACTTGAAATTATTTTATTAATTAAGTTCCTTACTCCATCAAAATTATTCTGTTTATATTCTAAATACGCTTTACGTTCGATTTCAGCATTATTAGCTAAAGACTCTAAAAGCGGTTGTATTTCAATTTCTTCCATTTGTTGCTTATAAAATCTCTTCCAATTTTCATCTCTGTCTAAAAATTGCTTGATAAATTCTTCTAATTGATTAATTAATAATCCACTAGATTTCGTTGCCTCTTTTATTGTTTTAATTATTTTTTCTCCAATTTGTATTTGTTTTTTTACCTCATTTGATAAAAATTTCTGTTTTTTACCTTCTAAAAAGAATCGGGAAAGTGTCCCTCCCAAAATCAATACTAGACAATAATCATTTTTACCGCGTATTCCTCTACCAATCCCTTGTTCAATTCTTTGAGCAATATTTTTAAGTTTTAGAAATGAATTGGGTAAAATCATGTGTAAAAACTCATCATATAGAGTTTGATACTCGGGAATTTGATCTAAAACCAATATACGACATAAATTATCAGGTAAATCAATCCCATCATATTGATTGACCAAAACGATAGGTTTTTTTTGTTCTTCTTTTTTAATTTTCTTCTTTAACTGTGATATTCGATCTTGGATTTCTTGTACTAAAATTATTTCTGAATTATTCTGTTTCCAAGTATATGTGCTTTTTTTTGATGGAACTATTGAAAATATTCCATAATCCCCATTTGAATTCTTTGCTAAATTGTTTATCCATTCAACTAATTGAGTACGGTTGATCTCTGAATCAATAAGGCTTGGAATGATTATTGGTCGTTCACCACTATATTTGGTTTCACTATATGTTAACGGGTTTAATACTACATTTTTATCTATCCCAAAATCTTTTATTAAGAAAACATCATCTGTTAAAGTAGCCGAAAGATATATTTTCTGGTTAGCTTTTTCAAAAGAGGGAATCATATCTAAGGGTAATATTCTAGGAGTAATTTCAATACCAGTTCCAGAAATTAAACAAATACATTCTGATAAAGATGTATTGATTAAATCCCATGTAAATGTGATTTCGTTCAAAGTTTTGTTTGAATTTAAGATATTACGTATATCATTAACATGAGCTTTCCAATTCCAATAAGGTATTTGCATGATTTTGTGGTCACCTTGTAAAATACTAAATAAAAGTCCAGCATTTTGCTTTTCTAAGTCATCTTGAAATAATCGAATGATGCTATGATAAATTGGTAGATATTCTTTTCTTTTCGGGATTTTAACAGAAAAGGAATTTCGTATTATAGCTAGAGATTTGTGAGCATCATCAATCACTACTGAACCTAATTCTATGATTTCTCTTAACGGGTTATTTTTTACTCCAAAAAGCGATTTTCCATTAAAAATTTTATTAACTGATGTAATAAGAATAGCTTTACAATTAATGAAATCAATAGGTAAAGGTTCACCTGGTCGAGCTTTAACAACAGAAATGCCAAATTCTTTTGCTTGATTATAAATTTGGTCTACGAGGAAATTGTTAGGACAAAGAAAAAGCCCTGGTTTTTTCAATTCATTAATTTTAGATTGAATCATTAAAAGTCCTACTAATGTTTTTCCATGACCTGTATGAAGTTTTACAATAACATCTCGATTTGAACGTAATTTTAAATTCCATGAGGTTAAAATACTTCTCTGAGAATCTCTCAAATATTCTTTTCCTTGAATTGTATCAAGAGAATTGAAAATTTTAATCGGTTCTAAAGGTTTTTCAATTTTATTTTCTTTCAACATTTTTGTGAAATCAACCATAAAAAAAATCAATTTGAATTATGTATTAAACTTATTGTTGAAGCTGGATTTTTCATTAATCTTATAATTTTGAGCAAAATAATTGAGAATTAAGATTATTTTTTTTTCATAATATTGAAAAGGATCACCAAAAATCCGATAATAGACCTTTCAAAAATCTCATAAACTTGTCTAAAATCACTAAAAGATTTTTAAATGAATTTAAAGGTAAAGGCGGAGGAAAAGAAGAATCTACGCAAGGTTTCATTAATAATTTTGAAGGAAACCCACAAGATCTTCTTTTAAATTTTAAAAAATTACTATTTGAAAAAAGATAAAAAAACCATTTAGAATTTAGCACTCATATTAGATTGATTTAAAACACTATTCTGCTTTTAAACATCTATCTCTGAGCTTTTATAAAGAAAAATTATTTATATATTGAAAATGTGATTTTAATTATGACTCAAGAAAAATTTACAATAAAAAAAATCAGTCGAATGGGCCAAACAATTGATGATTATACAACTGAAGCTAAAAGTAAGAATATTATATGGGGTTTCGCTGAATTAGATGTGACAAAGGCACAAAAAAAATTTCGAGCACATAAAGAAAAAACAGGGGAAACAATTTCCTTTACAGGCTTTCTGATTTCTTGTTTCGCACGCGCTGCGGAAAGACACAAATTTCCAATCAATACAATACGCCTAAAAAAAAAGAAATTCTATATTTTTGATGAAGTAGATGTAATGACAAATATTGAGCGAACTATAGACGGAATTAAAAGACCAACAAATTATACGGTTCGAAATGCCCATAGTAAAACTTTAAGGCAAATAAATGATGAAATTCGAGCTGCTCAAACAAAAAAAATTGAATTAACAAGTGGAGAGAAGGGAGGGAAAAAATTAATTAAAATATTTCCTAAACTGCCCCGATTCATCCGAAAAATACTAATCCATAAAATTTTCACGGATCCACTTCTAAAGAAGAAATTACTTGGCACAATTGGCGTTACATCGGTTGGCATGTTTGGAAAGGATGTAAATCAGCTGGGTTGGATGATTCATCTCACACCTCACACAATTTCTTTAGGTGTAGGCTCAGTTGCAACAAAATATATTCCACAAAAGGATGGGACAAATAAAGAAGTAGAATCTTTAGCCGCTACCATTGCAATGGACCATGCTGTTATTGACGGAGGGCCTGGTTCCAGATTCTTTAGAGAATTTTACTATATCTTAAAGGACGAATGTGTTGAAGCGGAGTGGTGCTTTAAATCCTTATAAAAAAATAAATTTGATTGATATAATAGAAGTTTGGAATAAGATACCAATAATCCATAAATACTTATGCAACATGAAGTCTTTTTATATAACCTAATATCTAGATGAAATTATAAGCAATTTCATCTAATGAAAGGTGATACAAAATGAAAGAAAATGTAAGTTATACAATTAAAAAACTAAGCCCTATGGCCAAAGTGATTGATGACTACACAACTGAAGCAAAAAAGAAGAACACAATTAATGCGTTCGGAGCTGCAGATATTACTATGCCTAGGAGAATACTCCGCGAACATAAAGAAAAAACAGGAGAATCTATAAGTTTCACTGCTTTTTTAATTGCATGTTATGCCCGAATGGTCGAAAAACACAAATATCCAATGAATACACTTATAAAAAATAGAAAGGATTACTATATTTTCGATGAAGTCGATGTACAGACAAATACTGAGAGAATTATCGATGGGGTTAAAAAACCTGTAAACTTAACAATCCGTAATGCTCACTTAAAAACCTTACGTGAGATTCATAACGAAATCCGGAAAGGTCAAAAAAAAAAAGTTGAATTAACCACGGGAAATAGGGGGGGAAAAGCATTAATTAAATATATCCCTAAATTACCCCGATTCATCCGAAAATTCATAATTCATAAAATTTTTACAAATCCTTTGTTAAAGAAGAAGTTATTAGGAACGGTAGGATTAACAGCTGCCGGGATGATGGCGAAAGATACAAATGAGCTAGGTTGGGCAGTTTATATGACACCACATTCGTGTTCTCTTGGAATTGGTACAATGGCAAAAGAGTATAAACTGGACAAAGATGGAAAAGTAATTGAACGTGAATCCCTAGCAGTAACTCTCGCATTTGATCACCAAGTGATAGACGGAGGACCTGCTGCTCGATTCTTACAAGACCTCTATTATTCGGTACGAAAAGGGTGTGAAAATGAAGATTGGTGCTTTAAATCCTTATAATCTAAGCGAAATATATCAACGGTGAAAAAAAATATGTTTGATACTAAATGGTTAACCAAAAAAGAAATAGAAGAATTAATTTTAAGCAAAATTTCTGATGAAGAAGTGGAAAAATGCAAAAAAAATCATCTTTTAGTTCCAGTTCTTAATGAAATTGTTGAAGGAACTACAGAACCTGGAAAGGGCGGGACAGCTTATTTCAAATTTAGAAATCGAGAAGAACCGATATTAGATTGCACGGCTCAAGCGTGGTCTTTGAATTTAGGACATGCCCCCTCTGATGTTAATTATGCAGTTGCACTTCAAGCCCAGCATGCGAATCATGTTAGATATGGTTATTTAACACCAATACGCGTTAAACTCTGTAATAAATTGGCAGAAATTGCCCCCGGAGAATTAAAAGGTGGAAAAATTGCGCTAAATAATTTGGGAGGAGGAGGAGCAGTAGAATGTGCAATCAGAACGGCGTTTGTGAATACGCGAGGAAATCGAGATCAAATTGTAACTTTCTGGCGTGGATATCACGGGAGTAGTTTAGCTCTCTCATCAGCAACACAACAAATCGGGATGGCAATGCGCTATAGACCATTTGGAATTGATAGATTTGTTAAAACTTTTTTCCCTTATTGTTATCGATGCCCATGGGGATATAAAAACGGGTTTGATGGGAAAAAGGATCCTGAATGTAGTTTAGAATGTCTTGGATTAGTTAAACAGCATATAGAACACTTTCATACAAGCGGTATTGCTGGAGTTTTATTGGAAACTATGCAAGGAGCCGGCGGTCAAATACCTGCACCAGTAGAATTCTTAATTGGGTTGAAGAATATTTGTAAAGAAAATAAGATTAAACTAATTTATGATGAATGTCAAACGGGTTTTGGGCGCACAGGAGAAATGTGGGCAACAGAATGGTATAATAAACAAATAGATGGAGATATATCACCAGATATTCTTACAGCAACTAAAGGGGTAGGAGGAGGATTTCCTCTTGGAGTAACAATAGCTAAACCAAAGATAAAAATGCTATCTGAAGCGGAGGAACATAGCACTTATTCTTCTTCTCCCGTATTAATGGCAGCTTCCTTAGTAACGATTGAAATCCTTCAGAAAGAAAAGATTCCGGCTAATGCTGCCAATCAAGGAGAAAAAATTACAAATTATATCAAGGATCTTCAAAATGAATATCCACAAATTGGTGATATAAGGGGTCCGGGTCTTTTTATTGGGGTTGAATTAGTGAAAGATTCAAAAAGCAGAGAGCCATTTAATGATTTAGTTGAAAAAACAATTGAAAAAGGATTGAAGAATAATATTTTGTTCGGAGAAAGTATGCCAATTCTTAAACCCAGTGGTGAAATGATGAGAAATGTTCTTAAAATTAAGCCTCCGCTAATAATTTCTGATGAAGAAACAGAAAGAATATGCCAACTATTTGAAAAATCTTTGAAAGATGCTTTAGTTTAATTTTTTCTCTCTTTTTTAACAGTATTGTTACGAGACATACTTTTTTATAAAGATTTATTAGTTCATTTTTTTTATTCAGAAATTATGTCTGAAAATGATTTTGAAGAAATGGAAAAATTTTTGCTTCCTTTAGCTTTTGCAGAATTCAATGTAAAAAGATCTGGATCGATTCAAACCAGGATTACTTGGCAGGTCCGAGCATTTATTCGATGTATATATTCAGTCAATACACCAATTCTACTTCAAGATATAACTTTCATTACAATAGCAGAATATAGCATAATGATGCACATCCGACCTAAAATTATTCCAAATTTATTAAGTCGAGTAGATTTGCATCATATTCTTGGAGTTGAAATTCACAGATGGCTTCTTCATTTACAAGATAATAATAGGCTTCCAGGAACTTATGAAAGATTTACAGGAAAATTTATTCCTAATGATAAAGTATAAACAGAGATTCTAGCAAGAGTGATTGAAATGCTTCTTTTTCTCTCTTTTTTAACGGCATTGTTACGAGAGTTACATTTTGACAAGATTTATTAGTTCATTTTTTTTATTCAGAAATTATGTCTGAAAATGATTTTGAAGAAATGGAAAAATTTTTGCTTCCTTTTGCACAATCTCGCTATCAAGCAAAAAGTGGTATTGCTAAATTTGCAATGAAAATAGCAGGAAAAAGAATTCAAACGATGGTTACATGGCAGGTTCGAGCATTTATTCGATGTATTTATTTGGTTAATGAACCGATCATGCTCCAAGACGTAACATTTATTGTAATTTCAGAGTTGAGTGTCATGATGCATTTCCCTCCTTATAACGCAACAGGAATTATAGAAAATCGAGCAGAAATGCCCCTATCTATTGGAGCAGAAATTCACAGATGGTTTATTCATTTAATAGAAAATGACATGCTTCCAGGAACTTATGAAAGATTTACTGGAAGATTTGTTCCTAATGCAAACGCATAGACACAATTCTTTATGAAATATGATGCAAATGGGTTTTAAAAATTTCAATGATACATAAAGGTAATAATAAAAATTTTTAAGTTAATCTTCTATTAAAAAAAATACTATGACAATTTTAGTTTCAGAAATGCAAGATCAATTTTGGGATGAGGCTACGAAAATACTAGTAACATTCATTGTTGGTGGAATCGTTATCTTGGTTCTCTTTTTCGTTTTAGTTTTTTGTATTATTAAATCAGTAATGAAATCAAGGAAAGAATCTTTAGGAAGCGTTAAAGAAGGAGAAAAATCAGTATACTATTCAGGATACGGTAAAGCAAAGAAAAAAACCAAAAAAGAAAAGCAGAATCAGAGATCAAGTTCAAAAACGACTAAAGTTTGTAAAACTTGTGGTAATTTAGTACCAGAAGATCTCGATATTTGTGCAAGTTGTGGTTCAACTGATTTCTAGCTTCAGAATTCCAGTTCTTAATGAAAAAACATAAACAAATTTTTTGTTGAAAATTGAAAAGAAAAAAAAATTAAATTTAATCGAACATAGTTATATATTGACGTAAGTGATCTAAAAATGTCTGAAGAACAACTAGAAGAAAAAATGAAAATCGAAGAGAATAAGGTACTAATAATAATGGGAATTGTCTTTGGTGCAATATGGGTTATTTTGTTAGTGATTGATCTTACTGGGACTGTAATATCTGGGTTCATATATTTTCTATATGGATTATTGAATATTGGAGCCTTTCTACTTTATATGAAATCTCAAGCAAAAAAAAACCAAGACAAATGGGTTAGGACTAGCCTTTTCGAAGAAAATCAAGAAGATAACGGGAACGAAACATCCGAATAATAATATTTGAAAAAAAAACATGGCATGACAACTTAATCTCAGTAACTTTTATGGTAATTATGTTAAATCTATATGTCGAACGACAAAATTTTGATAGGATGTTTGGCATAATCCGATTTAAATAACTTAGATTAACTTGTCATCACATGAAAAAAATCAAATTTTTTTTATTTCTTTATATAGAATTGCCAACACATAACTATTCTCGTTTTTCCAAGACCAATTGTTTGAAACAAACCACAATTTTCTGGTACCTTACTGGATCAACATCCGATAAGAGTGTTTCATCATCATACATATTATTTAGTTCCCCAATCCACCCTTTAGAAGCTTGCCGGGCACAGATCTCATGAGGACATCTACAGATACTGCAAATTACTTCCACATCAGCGCAAAATGGGCACCATTCACGGAGACTTTTCTTATTTTCTTGCTGATTCGGTATCCATTTTCCTTTTAATGTCTCTTCAGCTAACTTCCATGCAGGTTGACGAGTAGTCAGAAATTCGGGATTCTCTTTGATGAACTCCATTTCAATTTCCTCATCGTGGTCGCTGCTAGGGTCTATATCCACATAAACCACACCAAGATATCCACAATCAGGACATACTAGTCGGGGTTGTCCCAATATAATCCCAGTTCGTGATGCATATCGTAAATTCTTTCCATGACATTGAGGACACATCATTACCCTTTCAAATGGTTTAGTTTTCTTTTTTCCTTTCCAAATTGGCATTATATCATGTTATGAAAAAAATAATAAATGTCCTTGGGTTAAATTTCATAAAATTTTAAAAGGTCAAATTTAAGGAGATGTATTTAATGATGCATGCAAAAAAAATCGCTATTATAATATTAATTCAGATCATCGGTTTAAATTGAAATTCGTAATGATTTTTGTTTAGGTGCTTCTCTTATATAGCCAATTATATATGCTAATCCAATTAAGGATAATGCAAATCTGAAGTTTTCAATAACATCGTCAGTATCTGGATTTACTCTTAAGATTATTGCACCGATTACAATAATCAAGATCAGTACGTAAAAACTCCCAGGCATTGCTCTAACATTGTTAGATTTAAACAATTTTTGTTCTATGAAGAAATAAACTCCAGCTAGCGTAAACCCATTTAT
>JAUWPK010000158.1 GCA_030611625.1 Promethearchaeum sp.
GACAAGATTTTAATGGGTTTTGATATCTCTCTTTTTCTTCTTTTTATAAGAGTTCATTTGAATGGAGATAATTGATAGTTTTTCCTTCACTCCAATGTAAACATTTATAAATAAAAATTAAATAACGTTTTTTCCTATTAATTTTACAAACAATTAAAATTGAGTTCTATTTTAACTAAGGTTGTGAAAAAAAATGGAAAATCAACAAATAGTCTCGATCAGGAATTTGCGAAGATCTTTTAAATTCGGCGAATCAGAAATTTTTGCATTAAATGGAGTTGACCTGACCGTAATAAAAGGTGATTTTATTGTAGTGTTGGGTCCCAGTGGCGCGGGAAAAACTACATTACTAAATATGATCGGTGGGATTGACAAACCAACTGAAGGTGAAGTTAAAATCGATGGGGAGTTAATTACGGATTACAATTTAGAGAGACTTAACACCTATAGAAGGAATGATATTGGTTGGGTTTTCCAGTTTTTTAATATTGTAGCAAGCCTGCGTGCGTGGGAAAATGTTGGATTATCATTGGAATTTCAGGGCGGAATAAAAAAATCGGAAATAAAAGAGCAATCTTTTAAGATCCTTAAGGAAGTTGGATTAGAAGGTAAAGAAAATCGTTTCCCAAGTCAACTATCGGGTGGAGAACAACAACGTGTGGCTATCGCTCGGGCTTTAATAAAAAAACCGAAAATAATAGTGGCAGATGAACCAACGGGCAATCTTGATTTTGTAACAGGGCAAAATATCGGGGAATTAATGAGAAATCTAAACAAAAAGGAAGGAACCACATTCATTGTAGTGTCTCATGATATTAACATTACAAAGTATGCTGATAGAGTTTATCATTTGAAAATGGGAAAGATCGAAAAAATTGAAGAAAAAATATTAAGAGAAGAAAAAGAAAAAAGAGAAGAAAGAGAAGAAAGAGAAAAAAGAGAAGGAAAAGAAGAAGGAGCGCTGTAGAGAAGATTTATATTAATCTTAGGTGAAAAAATATGCAAATAATGACTAAAAAAATTTTTCGTGAGATTTGGTCAAAGAAATTTAGGTCTTTTTCTATAATATTGGTTGTTGCAATTACGTTGGCCATGTTAACAGGACTTCGCGCTAGTTATCCCATGATGTTAGAAACTTATGATTTAAACCGAGATGTTTATAATGTTGCTGATGGACGATTTTCTTTTTCACAACCAATCCATCAAGATAATTTAACAAATTTAAAAGAAAACTCTGAATTTTTAACGCAAAGCAATATCGACAGAATCGATGGAAGGATAATTTTTCGAACAGATCTAACATATAATGATGAGAAATTTCCCGCGGTTGTAATCGGAATTAACTACCCAAATGATGTAAATGAGCTTGTAATTGAGCATAAATCTCCCAATATCACTAACAATAATCAGTTATTAGAATCTAACAGAAGTTGTTTTATAGAAACTCATTTTGCTGGGCAATCAATTCCAATTTTTGGACAAGATGTACATGTTGATGATGAATTAAGCATTAATTTCGATGGTAATCAACTAGACTTTAATGTGGAAGCAATAGTACAAGATTCGGATTATATTTATCTTGTTGATGATGTCACAAATATGCCATTGTTAGGGGCACTTGCAATAGTCTGGATTAACATAGAAACTATTCAAGAGATTAAATTTGATGGAATTCCTTTAATAAACCAAATACTTTTTACAGTGGAAGAGCGGTTTAATGAAGATCAAATTCTTTCAGCAGCGGATAATTTTTATGATTATTATATCAACAACAATATTGATATTAATTCCTTAAAATTTGAAATTTACAGTGAAAATCCAGAATACTTGATGTTTGAAGGAGATGCGGGTGCAGTTGATAAAGTAGGCACAATTTTTGGCATTCTTGGAATAATAATTTGCTCTGTAATTATTCTTAATACCCTAAGTAAGCTCGTAAATTCTCAAAGGAAAAACATAGGGTTATTTTTAGCAATGGGGGCTAAGAAATGGAAAATTCTATTTCATTATGTTGGAATCACTCTGTTTTTAGCGATAATTGGAGTTTTAGTTGGATTGCCATTAGGTTATTGGTTTTCGATCGAATTAGCTAAATTAACTACTAAGCTATATATTCTCCATCAATTTTCTTATACTGTCCCAATTGGTGAATTTATTATAGGAAGCATAATAACCTTGGGAATATGTTCTATATTTTCGCTTTTAAGTGCATGGGGGATAACATCAATTACTCCTCGAGAAGCTATGACTGCAACATTCACAAGAATAAAAAAAACAGGTAAATCTGTCGCTGAAAAATTGCTTGGATGGATCCCGTTATTTAAACCGATTTATATGACTGTTCCACTAAGAGAAGTTTTTATGAAGAAGAAGAAAACCTTGATTTCAATTTTTGCTCTAACCACATCAATGATTTTTTTAGTTAATTCGGTTGCTTTGGAATATAATATGTATGCTGCTATGATGAATAACTTTAATGTTTACCATACATATGATGTTCAAGTAGAATTAGAAACCCCAGTTCCCGTCCAAATGATTGAAAATTTTATGAAAAATGATAGTATTGAACCTCTCGAAGATATTACTCATTCAGAAATTTTCATTGACGTTTTTACTAAAATATCATTGGAAGATGAGTTCTTAGGATGGGCGCAATTATTTTGTTATCAAGAAAATTCTACTCTTCGTAGTTACAATGTAATTGAGGGAGATAATACTGAAAAATCAGATTTAAATTCGCAAGAAATATTATTAGGAAATTCAATCGCGGGAAAATATAATATATCTCTTGGCGACAAAATAGATATTGGCATACTTGGAAATTTATCAGTAGAAATTTCGGGTTTGGTAGGGGAGTTAATAGATTATTCGGTTTTATGGACATATGAATCTTTTCAAGAAAGCAATATTAGTTCTTATTTTGGAATGCCAAAAGGATTTGTCAATGGAATTGTTTTTACCGTGAAGGATGATACAGATTTGACAGAGTTGCGACAAGTATTTGAAGAAAACTTTAAAATTAATACTTGGGTAGAATCTGAAGTTGCTTTACATTCCACAATGGTCCTAATGGAATCTCTTATGGGGCTCATGTCAATTTTTCTTATTATAGGTATTGTTATTGGTATTTTATTCAGTTTCCAATCCATGTATATGGCATTTGTTGATAGAGGCACAGACTTTCTCGCATTTAAAGCAATGGGAACTGAAATGAAATATATAAGACGAATGATATTTTGGGAAAATGTAATTCTAAGTTTTTTTGGTTTGCTCCTCACGGTCCCATTTGGGTATTTATCTTATTGGTGGACGCTTGATTATATGCTTGAGGATAAATTTTATATTCCTAAAGAAATCCCATGGTTTTCATGGCCATTTGTGTTGTTATTGTCTCTTTTTTCAATTTGGCTTGCAACAGGACGATTAACAAAAAAGATTAAAAATATTAACTTAGCTGATGAATTAAGGCAAACCGGTACAACTTGATTTTTTTTTTTTTCTTCTCTTTAATCTCTTTTGTGAATAGGATTAAATCTCTTTTATAGTAGATTTCTTGTTTTTAGCTTTTGAAGGTTTTTATTTTCCTTTAAAATTGGGCTTTCTTTTTTCTCTAAATGAAGCAATGCCCTCGCTATAATCTTGAGTTCCCATATTTTTCACGTAAAGGTTAAATTCATGCTGCATTGATGGAACTAAATCGTTTAGAAGCGAAAAATTTAACATTGTCTTATTATAGCCTAATGTTCTGGTCGGCAAAGAAGCAATATTTTGGACATACTCCATTGCATGTGCGTTAAAATCTGCAACGGGATAGATTTTGTTGATCAATCCAATTTCTAAAGCCTCATGAGCATCGAGATGGCGTCCTGTCATAATAAGATCAGTGGCTTTTCCAAATCCAATCAGTCGAGGAAGAAACCAACTTGCACCAGTCATCATACAAATCGCCCGTGTTACTCGATGATCGCCAATTTCAAGATTATCGGCTGCTAATCGGAAATCACATGCAAGAGATAAAGCAAATCCAGCACCAAGACAATAACCATGTAAAAATGCAAAAACCGGTTTTTGTATTTCTCGTATTAACCCAATTAATCGGTGGTGTGGGAGTAAAGATCCATCTTTCAAGGGTTTAAATCGAAATCCATCCTTCCCCATACTTTTTAAGTCATCTCCTGCACTGAAACTCGCGCCATTTCCTTTAATGACAATCGCCCGAATTGTTTTTTTCTTTAACACTGATTCAAAAACATCGATTATCTCCATAATCATGGGATATTGGAGTGCATTATGCTTTTCGGGTCGATTGAGCGAAATAACTCCGATTCCATTATGCAGGTGATACAAAATGTAGTCATATTTTTTTTCCGCCATGACTATAACCAATCAAAGTTGATTGATATTATTTCAGATTTTATATCATTTCTATGAAATGCATATTATCTAAGGTTTTATCACCAAAGTGGCAATTTCATGTTATTATTTTCTGCAGTATTTTTCAACTTTCTTTCAATATCTAATTTTTCTAAGTATTAATTGTTGATATTTCAAGATATAGTGCTCATCTTATCATTTACCTAATTTTGTAGAAAGGTAAACATAGCACTGGCTCATTCACGTCAATATATTAACCCCGTTTGGTGGATTTGACAAGATTGGCATGATAACAAGTTTTTTGAGCAAAATATTCATATTAGGTTCGACATCTCATTATTACCAATCCTTATAAGAACCGACTTCCCTCTTAATTATGAAAGAACCATGAATCTTAATTGGACTCTGGAAGTATTTAATCTTCTAATATCGATTTTTCTAATGACATTTGCAATAATTATCGCTTCTATTCAGTATTCAAAGACTAAACATAAAACTTTTCTTTATTTAGCTTTAACATGGATAAATATTTCATTGATGACACTTTTCGAGGTCCTTTCTTATTTATTTCTTTCCATAATCCTTTTTCAAATTCATATATACTTTATAATTTTCGGGGGATTTTTTCTTATTTTATGTATTGATTCGTTTTCACGTTTTGGTATTGATCCAATTAAAACAATGATATTTGGAATTTTGTCAACATTACTTGTTATATTATCAATCATACCAAATTCTATTGGGGAATATACATTTCCAAATGGAGATGAAAGTCTTGCAAGCCAAGGACCCTTAGTTTGGTGTTCAATAATTATTTCTGCCCTTATTGCATTACTTTTTTTAGTATATGCCATTAAGATATATTTAAATTCTCCTCTGCAAATTAAAAAATATGCCCGATTAAACCTTATTGGTGCTATAATTTCTGGCTTAATTCCAACGATTGCTATGGCGACTAGGCTTACTCTCGTTATCCCCGGTTGTGGATATGTTGCAGTTTCATTTGGTGCAATTATCACAACAGTAGCTTTTGCTCTTCAGCCTAAATTAAGAGATGTGCTACTTGAAATCTCGAGGGATATTCGAGTTCAAACGCTAAAGCAGTTAGAAAATCGAATTTCTGAGAAAGAGAAGCAATATCAAACTTTATATGCTGCAATGTCTGAAGGTGTCACTGTTAACACAGTTCTTTATAACGATAAGGACGAAATTGTTGATTTTATGATAGAAGATGTAAATCCTGCTTATGAATCACTATTTCAAACCACATCAAATAAGGCAATTGGATTGAAAGGATCTGAAGTATATCCAAAAAACTATCACTTCTTTTTAGAACGCTATAATATCGCGAAAACTAAAGGAAAAGCCCAAGTTTTCGATCTTAATTTTCACACAATTAAGAAGTTATTTTTTATCTCACTTTTTACATTATCAAATGAAGATCAATTTGCGAATATTTTTATGGACGTGACTGCTGAAAGAAAACGAGAAGAAGAACGAATTAAAAATGATAAAATAGAATCAATTGGAAATTTGGCTGCCGAGATAGCTCATGATTTTAACAATTTACTCACAGCTGTTATTGGAAATATTCAGCTTGCACAATTATTAAATACTCCAAATAATGAAATTTCAAATTGTTTGAATGATGCTGAAAAAGCTGCATTTCAGGGTAAAGATATCACCAACCATTTTCTAACTTTTGCCCAAGGAGGGTCACCAATTAAAAAGACGATTCATATCGAAAAAATTCTACGCGATGGTGCCAGAATTTCACTTAAGGGTTCATGTGTAAAAAGCAACTTTTCGATTTCGAAAGATTTATGGCTAGTGAATTGTGATGGGGGTCAAATTCAGCAGGCTATTAATAATATCATTATCAATGCTAAAGAAGCGATGCCAGATGGTGGAAATATAGACATTTCCGCGGTAAATGAAATTTTAGTTAAAGATTCCGTTCTTTTAAACTCTGGAAATTACGTTAAAATTACCTTGAAAGATTATGGAATTGGAATACCCCATGAAAATATTGCACGGATTTTTGATCCTTTTTTTAGTACTAAACCACGGAAAGAGAAACAAGGAATGGGTCTCGGGTTAACAACCGCCTATTCTATTATAAAGCGACATGACGGCCATCTGACTGTTCATTCTCAAGTAAATGTTGGAACAACCGTTGAGATTTATCTTCTTGTATCTGAAATCCCTTCCAAAGATCAAATTATTGAAAAAATACCAATCGTACAAGGAATTGGAAACATTTTATTGATGGATGATGAAGAACATGTAAGGAATATCGTGAAAAGCTTGTTAAATCATATAGGTTATAACGTCGAAACAGCAAATTCAGGAGAAGAAGCAATTGAAAAATATAAACAAGATTTTAAATCGTATAATATTGTTATTCTTGATCTCATTGTGCATGGAGGACTCGGTGGCTTAAAAACATTAGAAAAACTTAAAAAAATTAATCCAAATATCAAATCTATTGTGATAAGTGGTTATTCAAATGATCCGATTCTTTCAAATTTTCAAAAATATGGCTTCAATGGTAAAATTGAAAAACCCTTTGAAATCGAAACGATGAGCAAAGTTATTTCTGAAATTTTAAATGATAGAAGACACTCAATGAAAAATCAAAACAAATAAACTGATGTAATTACATTGTAATTATGATGGAAAAAATTAAAACCAAAATTATTCAAATAGGCAATTCCAAGGGTATTCGGATACCTAAACATATATTGGAACGATTAAACCTCAAAAACCTGATTGAACTTATTATAGATGATGAGACACAACAGATTCATATTAAATCTTTGAATTCTGTTCGCAAAAATTGGGAAAAAGCTTTTCAAAAAATGCATCAATTAGGTGATGATGAATCAATAATTAAAGATGATTTAGATTTAGAACCTTGGGAATGGTGATATTTCCTGGTATCTGACATTTTAGAGCAATATACTATATATTTAATGAACTTTGATCCGACTATAGGGCATGAAATAAAAAAAACACTACCATGCGTAATAATTTCACCTAATGAAATGAATAAATATTTGAAAACAATAATCATTGCGCCTATGACAACAAATTCACATTCTTATCCAACCCGTGTGAAATTGAAGTTCTCACAAAAAACAGGGTGGATAGTATTGGATCAAATAAGAACTGTGGACCGAAGAAGAATAGTTAAAAAACTGGGAACATTAAATGCAAAAACTATTTCTGAAGTTAAAAACGTGTTAAATGAGATGCTTGTGGAATGAAATATTCTATATTCTATAGGAGGAAAAAGAGAAAAATGAGCAAAATGAGCAAAATAAGTAAAACTATTAGTACGCGCTTATCTGAAGAAGATGTGCGAAAATTGGAACAGATTGCTGCCAAAGAAAAGTTAGATCGATCTGCTCTTATAAGAAAATTTTTACTTCAAAAACTAGAAGAATATAAAATTCGAGAATTTAGCGAGTTATTTCGAAAGGGTGTAGTTAGTTTACAGGAAGCTGCTACCGGAGCGTCGGTTCCGTTATATCAAATGATGGAATTTGTCCAAGAAGAAAAAATTAGGCCGCTCACTCAAAGCAGAGAAGATTTTAAAGAAGAAATACGACAATCATTAAATAATTTAAACAAGTAATTTTTTGATTATTATACCTTTTAGGTGATGACCACCTTTTTTAATTTTTTCTATTAAACTTGTTTTAACCTTAATCTAATGAATATTCTCGTACTTCAGACATACTTCTT
>JAUWPK010000213.1 GCA_030611625.1 Promethearchaeum sp.
GATGAAGAGTGAGTTTTTCTACTACTCTATCAATCTATCATCAGGAAATTTTATTTTTTCTATTAATTCCCAAGCCATGGCTCCCCCACACGCTTTATATCTTCCACTATTACTTAAATCTTCTTTTTCCAGCAAACATACTGAATATCCTTTATCAACAGCGGTTTTTGCAGCAATGGATCCTCCTGGTCCTGCACCAACAACTATGATATCATAGTTTTTCATTTTATTTTTCATTCTCCCTATCTTCAGTGTGTTCTTTGAATAGAGAATTTTGCTAATTGTTGAAGTTCCTTTTTAGCTTCTGAATCAGGGAAAACTTCCAGCTTAGATATTGCTTCATCTAATAGATTTTTTACCAATTTTTTAGCACTTTCGAAAGCTCCGCTGTGCTTTATTAAGTCAATTCCTTTGCTTATATCTTCCATATTCTTATCCTTTTTAGCCAATATTGTAATTAATTTGCTCTTTTCTGGATCTTTAAGGTGTTCCAATGCATATAAGAGTAAGTAAGTTTTTTTTCCTTCTCTAAGATCGCTTCCGATTGGTTTTCCAAATTCTATTTCTTCTCCAATAAGACCCAAAATATCATCAATAATTTGAAAACCGATTCCAAATTTATTTCCAAACTCTTTTAGTGCTTCTATCTGAGAATCTGAAGCATTTGCACATAACCCGCCTATATAGGTACTCGTTTTAAAAAGAGCAGCAGTTTTTAATTCAATCATTTTCATATATTCTTCAATTGAAACATCAACTCTCTCTTCAAATACAATATCTAAAGCTTGACCTTCACATAATTTTGAAGAAACTCGTCCTAACTCAAGCATTATGTTATATTTAATCTCTTGGGGGATTTTGGCCTGATCTACAAAAACAAACGCCTGTGATAAAAGAAAATCACCTGCTAAAATTGCAAGAGATTCATTCCATTTTATATGAACAGTTGGAACATTTCTTCTAAATAAATCTTTATCCATTATATCATCATGGATTAAACTAAATGTGTGTAGTATTTCTACTGCAGCTGCAGCTGGTATAATTCTTTCACTATTTTCCGCTAATAAACTATAAGATTTTAATATAAAAAATGGTCTGAGTCGTTTCCCGCCTGCAATAATATAATGTTGAGATGAATTCAAAAGATTTAAGACATTTTTTGACAGGTTTTTTAGGATAAACTTATCTATTTTTTTAGCAATTTCTTCGAAATTTTTTTTGATGATATTCAATTCTTCCAAATTTTTCACCTTTGTTTATGTACTCGCTTTTCTAACCATATACTTAATGGAGGAAGTATAACATATTCTGTTTTCTTTAAATCTTTGATTTTATTACACCCAATTAGAAACATCGAACTTTTCAACTCAAAAATTAATGTTTCGATAAAAGATTCTACTTCTTTAGAATTATTAAAAGCTCGTTTTAAAAATGGTTGGGCAATTGCTGAAATATCGGCGCCAATTGCAATAGATTTTACGATTTCCAGCCCATTGCGTATCCCCCCACTTCCGATGATTATTGTTGAATCTTTTGCGACAGATCTTGTTTCAATAATACTTGCTGCGGTTGGTATTCCCCAATCTAAAAATGTATTTCCAATAATCGATTTTAGATGGTTATTTTGCTTTTTTGCACGGGAATATTCAACTGCTGCAAAAGATGTTCCTCCTAATCCAGAAACATCTAGATATTTAATGTCCATGTTAATTAAGTTACTTGAAACGTTTTTAGAAAATCCTGCGCCAGTTTCTTTTATAATCAACGGGATTTTTAGATAATCATTTAATTGTGAAATTTTTTTCTTAGCATTTAAGAAATTTGTTTCTCCCTCAGGTTGAATTATTTCTTGTAAAGGGTTTAAATGAATTGCAATAGCATCCGCTTCTATGGAATGAATAATTTTATCAATTGGATTAAAATTTTCCATTTGAATTAATTGTGAGATGCCTAGATTAGCTATTATTGGTATGCTTGGGGCACTTTTTCTTATGGAAGCGAAATTTTTTGATATATCTGGATATTCCAGTTGAATTCTTTGGCTACCGACCATTAGTGGGATTTGAAATTTTTCAGCAGCTTCTGCAAGTTTTTTGTTGATTTCTGATCCCAATTTAGTGCCACCAGTTAATGAACCAATTATTATTGGAGCTTTTATTAGTTTTCCAAGAAATTCCATTGAAATATCAATATCTTTTAAATTTATTTCAGGTAGAGAGTTATGGACAATTCTTACGCATTCTAACCATGTTGTATTTCTTGAATTTATATTTTCATTTATCGAAATTTTAATGTGGTCGTCCTTTCTTTGAAAGATATCCTTTTCCATTATTTCACCTTTATTTAATTAGTGTTGATATAATTTCTTCATTTTTCAATGCTTTAATTAATAGATTTGGTTTTAGTCCATTTATCAATTGAACTGGAATTCCTAATTCACAGATTTTTTTTATTTCATTTAATTTTCCTCTGATATCGCCAGTAACATCAATAGATTCTTTAAAATTTTTCAATGAAAGAAGTTCTAAATCCTTTAATTTTATATTATGAATAACCTCTGAATCTTTTTCAGCATTTGAAATAATTATGCCATCTTGATCAAAGCAAAAAATAATCTTATCAATTTCATATTTGGAATTTATTGAAGAAGTTAAGGATTTACAGATTTCATAAATAACTCTATCCCCTGATAAAATCGAGAAATCTGCTTTATCGTGTAATAAGATATCCCCAAAAAGAATAGGAATAATTCCTAAATCTAAAAGGGAATCAATTTGGTTAATCCCCATAAATTTTAAAATAGATTCTCTTTGAAAAAAAACGCTTGATGTTGTTAAACTCAAAACTGGAATATCTCTTCTTAAAAAACCATCTACAATCTTTGAGTTTAAATTTTTGACGCTTTGATGAGTTTTTGCTAAACCTAATGTCTGATTAGGTATATTCTGATTTAACCCATATTGGATTGAATAGGAGCATGCAATAGGGTGACCAAAAGAACCTGCACCATGAATTATTATAAGTTTAGGTTGGTTTGAAGTCCGACAATTATCAGATATCTGAGATATTAAGCTTTCTATCACTTTATTCCGAATGGAGTATGGGGTATTTTTATCTGTTAGGATACTACCGCCAAATTTAATTATTATAATAGGTTCTTTATTGGCCAATAATAACACCTTGATTATTAATTGAAGTAATTATTGAAGGGTAATCCAGCTTCTTCAGTTTTTCCTTAATTATTTGTAAAACACTTAGATTTCCTATAGAAATCACACATCCTCCCATTCCAGCTCCAGTTAATTTAGATCCAAAAGCATTGTTTGAAGTTGCAATTTGAACAATTTCTTTAATTTCAGGAGAGGAAAGTCCGAATTTATATAATATTTGTTGGTTTTCAGTCATCAAATTACCGATCTCCCTAAAATTTCCTTTTTCAAGTTTGCTTATACCACTTAATGTAAGTTTTTTTATTTTTTTAAATAATTCTATTGAGATTTTGGGGCTGTTAATATAAAAGTCTTTAACATTTTCAATTGCTTTCTTTGTATTATGAGTTTTTCCTGAGTATGTCACCAAAACTTGAAGATTTTTATCAAATTCAATTTTTTGAAATTTATGTTTTTCATATAGAATTGCTCCTCCTTGAGAACAAATTGTGTTATCAATCCCAGATGGTTTCCCATGGACAATTTTTTCCAATTTATATGCAAACTCCGAAATCTCTTCTTTTTTCAGTTTTAATTTGTAATAATCACTTAATGCCGCTAAAAATGCAACAGATGTGGAAGCTGAAGATCCAAGACCCGCTTCTGGCCATAAATCTGAATTTAAAATAATTTCTATATCTTTTATTGAAATATTATAATTTTTTCTTATTAAATCTAATCCTACGGCAATTTGAGTGTATTTAGGGGGAATTCTCTCAGATAATTCATGGAGATCAATAAAATTTAATTTTTTATTATAATTTTTTAATATAAGTGATATCCCTTTTTGTTTATTTTCTGTAATTTTACAATAAGAACGGATATTAATTGCTAAAGCTATTGATGGATAACCATAAACTACTGCATGTTCTCCAAATAAAATACATTTTCCCGGAGCTGAAGCAATTGAACTTAGCATTATATTAACCTATTGTCGTGTGTGTAACTTCATGTGTCCTGTTTGAATACCTTCATCAGCTAAAGCCCGTAAAGCTGCTAAATTTTGTGCCAAACCTACTGCAGCACCTACTTGAGATAGTTCTTCAGCGCTTTTTACATTAAGAATTTTTAAAGCAATTTTTGTCATCGGATGTTTATGAATTATACCCCCAAGTATCGCTAAAGGAATCGGTATCTCAATTGTTCCGACTAGATTTTCTTCATTATCAATATAATAATTTGTTAATGGGCCATATTTTTCATTCAATGAAGCAAATGCATGTGCTCCTGCTTCTATTGCTCTTGTGTCATTTCCTGTTGCTAAAGCCAACGCATCAATCCCATTCATTATACCCTTATTTGCTGTAGTTGCTCTAAAAGGGTCTGCTTTGGCAAATGCTTGAGCATCCAGAATTCTCTCTATGATCTCTTTTCCTCCAAGTAGCTCTTTATCAAATACAGCAGAACATATTGCAACTCGATAAATTGCCAGGTTTGAAATTATTTTCAAATTAATTTGAGCCTTTACCATTTTTTTTTCCATTATTACATGAGCAATTTTCTCTACCATAGTATTTACTGCATTTGCGCCCATTGCATCAACTACATCAACAAAAAGATGTAAAATTATCATCTGTCCACGTTCTGTTGATATTTCACGAACTTCTAAATTTTGTGCTCCTCCACCCATTTCGACAAGAGTTTTATCACATAAATTTGCAATTTTTATCAAATAATCTTTATTTTCTATTATTTTTTTTTTCACATAATCTGAACTCGTGAAATTTGTTAATTGTACTTGCCCTATCATTATTGAAGTTATAGGTTCTGAATGGAATCCTCCGCATTTTCTAGCAATTCTTGCTCCGTTACTAGCTGCTGCAACAACTGAAGCTTCTTCAGTCACCATAGGAATAAGATAGTCTTTTTCATTAACTTTAAAATTAGTTGCAATACTAAAAGGTAAGGAATAACTTCCAATTACATTTTCACTAATTAGATCCAATTGATCATAGCTGAAATATCCAAAATTTTCTAAAATTTTTCTTTCTTCTTTATTTAGGTTGACCAATTTTGAGATAAGCGCTTGTCTTTCAGACACAGATAGTTTATAAAAACCTGAAATTTTTGAAAGATCCTTTTTCATTTTACGTTCATCTTCAAATTAATAAGATCATCCATTAAAAATTTCGCTTCTGATGATGTTTTTTGATTTAATAATTTGCTAGGACCACCAATTTTCCCGATATTAATATTAAATTTTTCATTTAAATTGGATAAGTTTTCTAAAATTCTTTTAGTAAATTTAGTTCTAGTTAATAACACAACTGAAGGGCCTGTATCTATTGAAAAATATACAGGAATTCCTTGTTTCCTTAATTCTCGTGTTAAATGCATTATTGATATGGTTTCTGGTGTCCACAAAATAAGATTTTTGTCCGGTGATCCTGTCATAGTTATTGCATGTAATTGTAATGTATCAAATTCTGTCATTTCACCCATTTTTTCAAAATTTTCATCGATTAAAGCAGTATAGAAATTCACAATATCATTTTTTCTGGATTTCATCCATGAGTTATAAAATGGACTAAGGGGTGCAATTTCATGGGCTTTATCAGTCTGAATCTTTGATTGAATTGAGATTGTAATTAAATCAATATCATTAATAAAAGTTTGAATTTCTTTTGTATCAAGACGTATACCAAAACTTTCTTTTGGTTCCATATTGGGATGACTTATCCACAACCCAATTCCCCCAACACAACTACGTATGGCAGAACCTGCTAAGTAACGTGAAAAAAGAGCCCTCAAACTTAGATTACTTGTATAATTTACTTCATTATCATACAAAATAGAAATTGCTGCATGGGCTATAGCTGCTCCAGCTGAAGCAGAAGTTCCAATCCCCTTTCCTAAGACAGTTTCATTGTTCTTCTTTATTATGTTCCGAGAAATTATCAGAGCTCTTGTGTCAATTTTGGAATATTTTCTTATGAATTCAAATTGATGAGATACTCGATAAAATTTCTGATTATTTGAATCAATTTCTATCCCATTTAATATAAAACGGTCTTTTTGATATTTTTTAGAGAATTTAACATAAGTAACTGTGAAAAAAGCATCGTTATTAAGAGAAATGCTTGGAAAATTTGCGGTTCGATGTTCTTTATTTGCCAATCCATGATATTTTAACAAACCTTGTATGGGATAGGCAAGACTAAAAGCTTCACCCTCATCCTTTATTGCTTTTAAGTCCTTTGGTAAATTAGGCAATGAAATTCCTTTCTGTTTGAGAAATACAGTAATTTCTTCAGCTTCGTTTTCTAATAACTCATCTAGCATATTAATCAGCTAAAAAATCATATATCAGTTTGAGAAATTGATGCCATTTCATCTATTTTAGAAGGTATCTCACAATCTGCTAATCCATAATAAGGTGATGTTGCAACAGAGCGATAAATAGGCATCCAATTAAGCAATCCTTTTGGTGTATTAGGCGGATCTTGTT
>JAUWPK010000099.1 GCA_030611625.1 Promethearchaeum sp.
GGGAAGGATTTGTGGCAATTAATACGATGGGTAATATCACAACATATGATGATATCGGGGGATTATCGGATGTTATACAAAGAGTACGGGAAATGATTGAATTACCTTTAAAACATCCTGAACTCTTTCAACGAGTAAATATTGATCCTCCAAAAGGTGTTTTACTCTATGGTCCTCCCGGAACAGGTAAAACTCTATTAGCTAGGGCCGTTTCCCAAGAAGCAAACGCAACCTTTATCACAATAAACGGACCAGAAATAATGAGCAAGTTTTATGGTGCTTCTGAAGAAAAACTGCGAAAAATCTTTAAAGAAGCAGAAGAAAAGGCACCATCAATTATATTTATAGATGAACTTGATTCTATTGCTCCGAAAAGAGAACAGGTATCTGGAGAAGTAGAACGTAGGGTTGTAGCTCAATTATTAGCTCTTTTGGATGGATTAAAAGGGCGTGGAAGAATTATAGTTATTGGAGCAACCAATAGGATCAATTCGATTGATGAAGCATTAAGAAGACCAGGACGTTTTGACAGAGAAATTGAATTACCCGTTCCAGATGCCGATGGACGAAAAGAAATTTTACAAATTCATACACGAGGGATGCCATTAGATGATTCCGTAGATTTGGACGAATATGCAAGGCTTTCGCATGGTTTTGTAGGTGCTGATTTAATGGCTATTGCACGTGAAGGTGCCATGTCCTCTTTGAGAAAAATACTTCCTCTGATAGATTTAGATAAACCAATACCTACAGAAATTTTGGATAATTTGATTATTAATGATGACGACTTCCAAAATGCGTTAAGAATGGTGGAACCAAGTGCTATGCGCGAAGTATTAATTGAAATTCCGAATATTGCATGGGATGATGTTGGGGGTTTAAATGAAGTTAAACAAGAATTAAAAGAATCTATTGAATGGCCCTTAATATATCCACATCTATATAAAAAAGCTGGTATTCGATCAGTTAATGGTGTTCTTCTATTTGGACCTCCCGGTTGTGGGAAGACTTTACTTGCAAAAGCAGTTGCCACAGAATCAGAAATAAATTTTATAGCAGTAAAAGGACCTGAAATTTTCTCAAAATGGGTAGGTGAAAGTGAAAAAGCCATAAGAGACATATTCAGAAAAGCCAGACAAGCAGCGCCTTCTATAATCTATTTTGATGAGCTTGATGCAATTGCCGCAACTCGAGGTGGTGGAATGGGTAATTTAAGCGGTTCTAATGTAGGTATGCAAGTAGTTAATCAAATTCTCGTGGAAATGGACGGTGTTGAAGATCGAAAAGGTGTAATAATTGTAGCGAGTACAAATCGTCCCGACATTCTTGATCCTGCTTTATTACGTCCAGGTCGATTTGACCGCATAGTTTATGTTCCTTCTCCCGAGTTGAAAGGTCGAGAGAAGGTTTTAGAGGTCCATACAAAGGATATGCCATTATCTGAAGAAGTAAAACTAAAATTACATGATTTTGCAGTGCAATCTGAGGGATATAGTGGAGCAGATTTGGAAAATGTAGTGCGTGAAGCCGGTATGCAAGCAATTCGTGAGCAATTGGATGATTTTGAAAAAGTTGAGTTATCTCATTTTGAATTTGCTTTTAAAAAAATACCACCTTCTTTATCTCCGGAGTTGATTCAAAAATATAACGAGATTGCAGATAAGCTCTCTCAACAGAAAATTCGTACCGTTGCATCTCTAAAAGATCCCGGATTATTTACTTGAAACCATAGTTTTTTTGCTTTTATTTCTTTTTCAATAAATCCAAATTTATTATTATATTAATTAAAATGTGGATTATTCAAACAAATGGACGGAACGCATAGTAGTTGCCATTCAAAATGCCTTTTTAGAGATAAAAAATATAATTGGGACTAAAGAAGCAAATAAGAAACACACCATTGGTGCCGGTGGGGATCTCACACTTGAAATCGATAAAAGAGCAGAAAGTATAATAATTGACTCATTAGAATCATATAATGAACCAATTATAATTATTTCAGAAGAAATTGGAAAATTTTTCTGGGATCCAGTTGCAAAGAAAAGATTTTTCAATTTTGATTTTTCTATTTGCTCTGATTTTTTTATAATCGATCCGATTGATGGGTCTACTAATGCAAAACGTGGAATTCCGTTTTCATGTATATCAGTTGCATATGCAAATGGTCCAACTTTAAGCGATATTCAAGTCGGAGCAGTATTTAATATCGAAACAGAAGATTTGTTTTTGGCAGAAAAAGGGATGGGTGCATTTTTTAATAAAAATCCTATTCAATGTTCGCAAACTAAGAAGTTGACTAGTAGTGTAGGGGGAACAGATATGCATATTAGAGATTTTTGTGAACCAAAAATAAAGCAGAAAAATATTGTATTAAAATATGCAAGGAAAGTTAGAATCATGGGTTCAAGCGCGTTAGAAATTTGCTTGGTAGCTGATGGATCCTTAGATTTTTATATAGACTTCAGAGGAATATCAAGGATTTGTGATTTTGCTGCAGCATATTTAATTGTAAAGGAAGCTGGTGGATTTATTATTGATGACAAGGGTCAGTCCATATCGGTGTCAACCAATAACTTTTCTTTAGACCAACGATATAATCTGCTTGTTGGATGTCCTGGATTGGAAAAAATAATGAAAAAAAAATCATTTCCCAATAAGTATAAAAGCTAAAATTGTTGAAATAACCATGACCAGTAAAATAGAAAATCCTATCCACTGTTTAATTTCTTCTTTTCTGTGAGATTTCTTTTTCTTTCTTCGACGTGGCATTTTTTTAAATCACGTTTTAAAGGAAGTTCCTGCATTTAATGCATAGATTTTAGTTTCTTCATCATTTTTAAGCTGTATTTCTTCTGGAGTTAATTTACGAATTAATTCAGTTAAAACTACCTTATTATAACTGATTAATATTCGTGGGATTAATTCTTTTGCTAAATATGGCCCATCGGGGACTGTATCTTTTAAACGGTATAGTTTACGCTCTTTGATGATTTGACCAAGATATTCCTTATGAGATTCTAGATATCCATATATATTGTTCCCGTCTATAACCATTTCGCGCCGATATCCATCGGGAAGCCCGATTTTTTCCAGTAAAAGGACTATTTTTTCAAGAGTTAAGTTCTTTAAGAGTACTTCATCTTCAGCTTTTCCCTCATACGCTGGACCAGTCTGTTCCTCTTCAAAAGTTTCTTCTTTTTCAAGACCTACCATGATTTTAAATGGTAGAGTTTCGTCATTTTGATCAACAGTACTGATTTTAATAGCAGGTCCAAGCCGATCTCTGATTGAACTTGCTTTATTTGCTGCGATGAACTTCATTCTTGTGGATGATTCGCTACCGGCCCATATAAACGATCGATAGGTTTCCGCGTTGATAAAATAGAGAATCAATTTAGCATTTAGAATTTCATATAATCGTATACCTTCTTCGATTTCGAGTTCTTCAAATTCGGCTTTTTCATCGTTTAGTTGGAAAACTCGGACTAATTCCGTTTTCTTTTCTTCTTCGGTCATAAAAATCATTTAAGTGAAAATTTTATTGAATTTCTTTATGTATAAATTAGAATAGAGTTTTAGATTTAAAAATTTTAAAAATCTTTATTCTTCAATGAATGCGGGGAGAGGGATTTGAACTCTCGCGGCTCTACGCACTGGATTTCTCATCATTTTTATAAGATTGATTCTGAGTCCAGCATCGTGGACCAGACTTGATTATCCCCGCTGATATAAATTGTATGAAGGTTTTAAATATAAAAAATTTTTCTATAAGAACTCACTACTTTTAGGGTGGGCTAGCAAACCCACTAAAATGTTGTAATTATAAAACTTTTTTTAAGAAACATGATTAATGCTAAATATCATGAAGAGTAAATTAATCGATCTTATCGAACCATTTAAAATTAAAGTGATTGAACCCGTTACTTTAGTTTCCGCTGAGCGGAGAAAAACTGCCATCCAGCTAGCAGGATACAACACATTTTTACTATTATCTGAAGATGTTTTTATTGATCTTCTAACAGATTCGGGAACTTCTGCAATGTCGGATAACCAATGGGCTGGAATGATGATTGGTGATGAGGCATACGCTGGATCTAAGAACTTTTATCACCTTGAAAAAGCTATTCAAGATGTATTAGGCTATGAATATATTGTTCCAACCCACCAAGGGCGAGGCGCTGAACATTTAATGTCTCAAGCTCTTATCAAAGAAGGGCAAATAGTCCCAAGAAATATGTATTTTACAACATCAAAATTACATGTTAATATAGCCGGAGGAGTAATGCCAGATGTGATTATAGATGAAGCTCATGATCCTGAAAATGAATCAGATTTTAAAGGAAATGTAGATTTGATAAAATTACAGAAAGTAATTGATGAAAATGGTCCAGAAAAGATTGCATATGTGAACGTTGAAATGAATGTGAATATGGCAGCTGGTCAACCAGTTTCCATGGCTAATTTGAGGGCTGTTAAGAAATTATGTGATCAATACAAAATTAAAATCATTTTTGATGCAACACGCTCAAGTGAGAACGCTTACTTTATAAAAACACGTGAAAAAGAATATGTAGATGTTCCAATTATAAAAATATTGAATGAAATGATGAGCTATTCTGATGGTTGTATTTATAGTTCAAAGAAGGATTGTTTAGTGAATATTGGTGGTTTTCTAGCAACTCATGATAAAGAGATCTTTGAAAAAACGCGTGCTACTGTTGTAATTTATGAAGGGCTTCATACATATGGAGGCATGGCAGGTCGAGATATGGAAGCAGTTGCAAGAGGATTAAGAGAAAGCACACAATTTTCTTATTTGAAATATAGAACTAATCAAGTAAAACATTTAGGAGAATTACTTATTGAAGGAGGAGTTCCAATCGTTCGACCCCCTGGTGGCCATGCAATATTTCTAAACGCATTAAAATTCCTTCCTCACTTAAAACGGGAAGAATGGCCTGCTCAAACATTGTCTGCGGCAATTTACGAAACTTCTGGAGTTAGAAGCATGGAACGTGGTGCTATTAGTAAAGGTCGAGATAAAGATGGAAACAATATCTTTCCAAATTTAGAATTAGTTAGGCTTACAATTCCTCGTAGGGTATATACAAACACACATATTGAATACACTGCAGAATGTATAATTGATCTATATAAGAATAGAGATAAGATTGCTGGATTGAAAATGGTGTTTGAACCTGAATATTTAAGATTTTTCCAAGCAACTTTTGAAAAATTACCATTATAATATTGTATTTTTTTTTTTCCTTTTATAAAATCATTAATGTGGGTTTTTAATCCCCGTTTATTAAAATTTAAAGGCAATTTATTTAATATTCATCTCAATGATAGGAGTTTTTTACAAATTACAAATTTATTAAGTTTTTTTCATGCAAAAAAAAAACTAGTTGAAAATTATGAACATTGATCAATTTAATATATTAAGTGTAGGTGTAGGTGGTCAAGGAGTAATCCGAGTTACTCAAATACTAGCTTCTGCTGCATTACTAGATAATTATCATGTAAGAACTGCTGAAACACATGGTATGGCTCAAAGAGGGGGTTCAGTTTCAGGTTATTTACGATTTGGTGAACTTGTCGATGGACCTTTAATTCCAGCTGGGTTTGCAGATATTATAATGGCACTAGAACCTCTTGAAGCAGTTCGGAATATTAAATATGCTGGGAAGAAATCAATAATTTTCCTTAACGATAAAAGAATTTTACCACTTTCTATTTATCAATCTAAGAAGATTGTTTATCCGGATTTTGATGAAATATTAGCGAATTTGAAAAAAATAACTAATAATGTATTCTTCATTAAAGCCACAGATTTAGCAGAAAAGGCAGGAAATGCTAAAACTTCGAATGTAATAATGCTTGGAGTTTTGATTGGATCAGGAATTTTACCCCTTTCAAAAGAAAATCTTGAAATATCTATTTTTAACAATATTCCTGCAAAAGCTAAAGAAATCAATAAAATTGCCTTCAAATTGGGGATAGAAGAAGGGAAAAGAATAAGGAGTGAATTAAATTGAGTGATATACCAGTAATTGCCCAGAATAAACCTGGAAAAAAATTAATTATGCTAGGAAATGAAGCAATTGCAAGAGGAATATTAGAAGCTGGAGTAATTATAGCTGCCGCATATCCAGGGACACCATCATCTGAAATCATGCCGGCTTTAGCCAAATGTGTTCCTTACCATCCTGAACTTCGAGTTGAATGGAGCGTTAATGAAAAAGTAGCTTTTGAAATCGCTCATGCTGGATCTATGTCAAATGTGAGATCAATTGCTGTTATGAAACATGTTGGGCTCAATGTGGCATCCGATGCATTTATGACTGCTTGTTACCATGGTGTTCGTGGTGGATTGGTGGTTATCTCAGCTGATGATCCAAGCCAATTTTCTAGTCAAAATGAGCAAGACAACAGATATTATGGTCTTCATGCAATAGCGCCTGTTTTTGAACCATCAACAGCTCAAGAAGCCAAGGATATGCTCAAATATGCATTTCAATTCTCTGAAGAAAATAATAGTGTTGTTATCTTTCGAACAACAACTAGATTGAATCATGGAAGGGCTGATGTAGAATTTGGTAAAATTTTAAAATTAGATCGCACACCTGAATTTGATTGGGATCGTCACAGATGGACCTGTGTTCCTTCATCTACAAGACCTCAAAGAACAGAAATACTTCTTAGAATGAAAAAGATGAAAGAGAAAGCAGATGATTTTCCATTTAATGAACTGACAATTAGTGAAGAAAAAATTAATGGAAAGCGATATGGTTTCATTGCGACTGGAATTGCTCATGCTCACATGATTGATGCTCTCAATTTTCACGGTATTAAAGATAAAGTCTCGATTTTAAAACTTGGATTAGTTAATCCTTTACCACAAAAATTAATAAAGAAATTAATGACTTCAGTTGATGAATTATTAGTTGTTGAAGAATTAGAGCCAATTTTTGAAGAACAATGTAAAGCTTTTGCATATGATTGGAGTTTAGGAGATAAAGTTAGGATTCATGGAAAAGATTTCTTACCTCAACAAGGTGAATTTAAACCTGAAACTTTGATCACTCAATTTGCAAAATTCGTTGGAATCGACTATACTCCTCCCGAATCAACAACTTTAGACATTATAGTTCCTCCAAGATTACCACAAATGTGCCCCGCTTGTTCTCATCGCAATATTTATTGGATTATGAAACAATTTTCAAAGAAACATAAGATGAAATTCGTGAACAATAGCGATATTGGTTGTTATTCCTTAGGTGTTTATAAACCACTTGAAATGGTTGATACAATGTTGTGTATGGGTGGATCCATTGGTATGGCTAATGGTTTTGCAAAAACAATGCCTGATGACATATTAGTTACTGCTTTTCTGGGAGATTCCACGTTCTTCCATTCAGGTGTTGCGCCTTTAATCAACGCTGTATACAATAGGAACAATATGCTTATTATTATATCTGATAACAGTTTTACAAGTATGACTGGTGGACAAGATAACCCATCCAATGGAATAACACTCACAAAAGAACAAGGAACAAAAATTCTTATTGAAAATGTTGTCAAAGGTTGCGGGGTTCCCGAAGAAAATATTTGGGTACATGAAGCGTATGATATGGAAGGATTGAAGGAAAAATTCGAGCAAGCAGTAAAAGCTAAAGGCGTTCGTGTTATAATTCCAAGACATATGTGTTCTCTTCAAGAAATGCGCTTGGTTAAGAAGAATAAAATCAAACTTCCTATCATTAAAGTAGATCATGATGTATGTATCGGATGTCAGACATGTGTTCGGCAATTTGGTTGTCCAGCTATTAATTTTGATTATGAAATACGGAAAGCGTCTATTGATCAAGAACAATGTCGAGGGTGCAAAACTTGTATCTATATTTGTCCTTCCAATGCTTTCTATGTTGTAAAAGAGTAATATTTATTGAAATGTTATAGATCACTGAATCTAATGGCTGATTTGTAGGGTTATCTTGCTGAATTTCCAAGAATGAAGCCATTTGATTATTATTTCATTATATTTTAGTGATTTTTTCAAAATTTTATCCCAATTATCCCTTAGACACGATTTGTTCACTAAATTATAGTAAATTTGACGATTCCAAGCCACAATTCCCGTTCACTAAGGGATACTGATTTTTCAAGTATATATCTCATCAATATAACCACACTCAACCCACCACTACTCCAATACCATCAAATAATCCGCCTCTATATCAATATCTTATAATTACTCCGAATAGGAGGAGTCCTGCTCCGACCTTTATGAGGATATCCTAAAAACCAATTTTCAATTGATAACCGACAACTGATAACTTATTTAAAGGATAGCCTCACTTCGGAGCAGGCTCCTTCGTTCTGCAGTGATGTTATGATGGGACGGAGGAGGCAGTTTAGTTATAATGGAGGTGGTGATATTATTGGAGTGTTATGTATGGTTTTTTGAGCAGAAAGAGAAAAAATGACCGAGTTATTCTCGGTCAGTGGTCATCTGAACCTATGTTCAGATAATCTAATATCTTTTTTCTTTTTCATTTTCATTATTCTATATGAAAATCATTTTGATATTTTGTTTATTTTTTCTTCTAATTTCAGATGTTATAAACAATAAATTGTAATTTTATATAGGATAAGATGGAAGAGTAATACAATACGAGTAATTTTCAAAAAAGGTGATAATAATGGAAAACAAACAAAAACAAAAACCTACAATTATTAAAATTATAATTGCATCTGTAATTTCGATTGGTATGATTACAGCTTTTTCTATTCCATTTGGAATGATTCCTCCTCTTGGAGATTTATTGTTTCCTGGAAATGGGATATGGAAAGTACCTAGTGAAGTACCTGACTATGAAATTGTGAAGGACTCTGCTCTTTCTCATGATGTAAAGGTGTACAGAGATGAATGGGGTATTCCTCATATATATGGTTATGGTGAAGAAGACTTAATGTTCGCTCTTGGATATGTTCAAGCCCAAGATCGAATGATTCAAATGGACTTAGTTAGAAGGATGGCGCGAGGTCGTCTATCTGAAATTGTTGGTCCTGATGCACTTGAAACAGATAAGTTTAATATTCTTAAACTAGAAGAATATTGGGCTAATGAAACTGTTGAATATTTAAAATCAGAAGCATTGGTAGATCCTTTATTTAAATCAATTTATCAAATGCTTATACGTTATGCTGATGGGATAAATAAGTACATTGAAACTAATCAAAATAATAAACCATTTGAATATCAATTTTTAGATGTTGAAATTGCTCCATGGGAGATTGTTGATACATTAGTATATTCAAAATACATGTCAGAATATTTTACATGGAGTTATAAAGATATGCAGAGATATGAAAGCATGATGATATTAGGAAGTGATAATTACACTGAACTGTATGGATTTCCAGCACCGTATCAAATTCCTGTTTGCCCAAATTATGGAGAATATGATGATATTTCTGTTCCTTCCAGTGAATTTAATCCTCCAAGTTCTTCAGGTACAGATAAGATCACAGCACAACCCGATAGTTCAGATATCTCTGAAATTCAACCAATGAATTTTATTTCATCGTTTTTAGATGGATTGCAAGGATTTCCTCAAGAAGTAGAGCGAATGGAACAAGAGTACATAATTGGATCAAACAACTGGGTTATTTCTGGAAATAAAACTGCCTCTGGAAAACCATTACTTAGCACTGACATGCATTTAGGGTTGACATTACCTGGAATGTGGTACGAAGCTCATCTTGTTGACATAACTCCGGGGGCTGATCTAAATTTGTA
>JAUWPK010000201.1 GCA_030611625.1 Promethearchaeum sp.
CACAAGACTCTCCATCATCAAAAATTCAATTTAATTCATCTGAAAGTATAAATCGAAGTTATTCTAAAGTTGGACCAAATTCAACGGAATTATCTTTTGAAACACCTGTTGAATATGATACAGTTAGTGCAGATATTAATATCCAAGTTATAAATGAATCCCTAGATATTGTTGAAAGTACTTTTGATGGAAGCTATTCTCGAAATCAACAAGCTCAATCGTTTTTTATTACCGAAAATGTAACTTTACTTGGTTTTTCAATACATGTATGGGGAAAATCTGCAATTTATCCTGATATGGAGATTAGAAATGATAGTTATAGTGGAGAATCATTATATTCATTTAATCCTTTACTTAATTCAACTGGATGGGTAAATATTACATTTACTGAAAATATTTTTCTAATTCCTGGAAAATATTTCCTTTGGATGCAAAGTGTTGCCCCTCAATATAGTTCTTGGGAGAAAAGTAATATTACAGAAAATAACAAAGAAACATGGGAATTTGATTCATCATGGCAATTAGCTGACTTTGATTTGACTTTGAAAGTTATTACTTCAGAGTTAATTAATCCAGAAGACGTTGAAATGAAAGTAAATGATATCCCAGTTGAAAATACAATTCCAGGAGAGGGAAAAATAAAAATTGAAGGTACCATTAACTCCTCAAATACTATTTTAACCGTTAGCACTAATGAATCCATTAATTTCTTTTATTCTATAGATTGTATTTTTTATAGAAATCGTTCCGTTCAATATGAATATCAAATTCAAGAAGATTGGATTGATTGGAATTTGACAATAGATTCAGGTTATTATGGTGATCCATATTTCAATTACAAAATTAAAGTTTCGGGAATAAAAGATGATTACTATGATATTCAAGTTTATAATCAAACAAATGTTGTAGGGTATTCTTTAATTTCTTCAGAAATTATTGCATTTATCACTGAAGCAACTCATATTACTTTTAAAAGTCAAAATTACATTGAATCGATCTTTCTTAATGATAATTTGCAAATTGGATCCATGACTACAATCAATGTTTCTGCTAAAGGAATTGGTGACATTTATGCATTTATTTGGGATGAGGAAACACTTGTATATCAAAATTCAAGTTATAATGTATCAAATCAAAATTTCCAATGGTATTTGGATCCACTCTTTGATTCAGATTCCCTGACTGTTGAGATTTTCTTCAATGGTTCTAATGAAATCGGCTATTACTCAAAGGTAGTTTCTATGAGTAAAATTTCAGAAATAATATCAAGCCCAATACATGGTTATGCTTTAGATAATTTTTCATTTTCCTGTCTATACAGGGATTATTATTCTCAATTACCAATATCAGATGCAATAATCACATACGATTTTGGGGATTTTTCAGGGCTAATGGAAATGGATACTAATGGTAATTACTCCAATTCTATTGATTTAAGTCAATATGGAATCTTACCAGGAGAGTATTCAATTTCGATATCTGCTGAAAAAGAAAATTATGGATTAATTTACTCCGAAATTCCAATAGTTATTAACTCAAGACCCGTCACAATGGAGTTAAGTAAGAGTAGCACAACAATAACCAAAAGAAACACCATTGATTTTGAAATAAATTTAAAAGATATTGGAAATCAATCTTATTTACTCAGACCCGTAGATCTTCAAATCAGAATCTTTTATTCGGGAAATCATTCAAATGGCGAATTAGTTTATAATGAATTAATAGAAGGAGTAAATAATAAAGAAGAATTTTCATGGAAAGTTCCTTCAAATATAGAAGAAGGAAGTTATGATATAGTTATTGAGGTAAATAGTGAATATTATACTGGTATTTTGAATCTAGATCAGGCAATTGAAGTAAAATCCTCCATATTTTGGGCAATATCTTTACCAATTTTCTTTGGTTTAGTTAGTACTTTAGTTGCGGGATATTTTACTAAAAAAGAAAAAGTTAAGAAGTCAATTTTAGGTTTAATGATTCTGCATGACAACGGTGCTCCGCTAGCTGAAAAAATATCATATAATATGAAAAGATCAGACTCTGCATTGGTTTCTGGTGCTTTTATTGGGATATTGTCTTTAATCAAAGAAATTACGGGCTCCCGACTAAGAACGATTGAAATTGAAGGTGGTTTTGTAAATTTAATTCATGGAAAATCTTTTTGGTTAATTATATTTTTAAAAAGTAATCCTAGATGGATAGAAAAGAGTATTTTAGAACTTAAAGATGAAATTCAGTTAAAATATGGAGAAGAAATCATTGATTTTCACGGGAGACCTTTGGAAATCTCAATGGATGAAATAATTAAGAAATATTTTAACACTAAAATTCTCACAGAACAAGTTAATGAAGAAAGATCATCCAGAGAGAATTTTACCAAAAATATTAGTTCATATGAATGATCGAGAAATTTTTTTTACTTGTTTATACTTTAATATTTTGAAAAAAAAACTTGTAAGGTAAAGGTTATTTGATTTGGTAAAAAGTAAATATCACGCTAAAGTTCAAGAAAAAGTCGGAGTTAAAGCAAAAGTAAAAAAAACAAAATCGAAATACTATGATGAACAAATAGCAACATCACAAACTTCTAAATCTAATTCTGGTTTTGCAATTTTTGTGATTGTGTGCATAATCATAGGCGCATCGGTTTCTGGAATATTAATTGCAAATAATAATAATAATGACAATAACAATGGAACTGATCCTAATGGTACCGAACCGGGGATTGGTATTCAAGATGGAGATTTTGTCACATTTAAATATGAGTTTTATGTTGACGTGAATCATGATTATATATTTAGTGATGATGAATTAATGGATCATTCTGAATTTTATGAATGGACGATTGAAGAAGATTCTGACCAAGGATTCCCTCCTGGATTATACAATAATATGTTGGGAATGGTAGAAGGCCAAATTGAAGATATTGTTTTAATTGCCAATATTGACGCAGATGAAGATGGGTTTGATGACATTACAGGAAAACCAGTTGAGAGTTTTGGGTCCGGACCACTTGCTAATACTGCATTAAAATATCATGTTGAGATTTTTACAATTGATTAATTAATGTTCGACAATTGCCAAAATTTGTTAAAATTAATAAAATAAAAAAGTTATGAAATAGGATATTGACTATTCGATTATATAAGTTTGAAGTCTGGAAACTGTTTCATTTAACATAGACATTTTTTTACTGAATTCTTTCTCATTTATCTTCTCAATATTATTATATAAATGCTCAAGCGTTTGTGAAAATAAAGAATAAAGAAAATTAAAGTTAAGGCTATCCTTATAAACGAAATGGTTGTTCACTTCAGCCGTAGATTTATCCAACTTTTTCATTCGGTTCTTTATATTATTATTTTTCATCATCGATTCCATCTGTACTGCCAAATTTAATTCTCCCTCAGAATTACATTTACATAGCAATGAAAATTGCAAGTATTATATTACTAAAAACGATCTGAGTATTTAAGAAAAATGGAAAAATTCTCCGCACGTGGATCAAATAAATCAACCTTGGGATAATTATAATAGAGATTCCAATAGAGATCCTCATTTTATTAGTGAGTTTAAATAATACAAATTTAAATGATTTTATTTATAACAAATTAATAGGGAAAAAATTGTTTCTGGTGAAACTAAATTCAAATAAAAATTAGACGAAACAAAGCTAAAAGATTTAACAAAAAAAAAAAAAGAGAGAATCCTGAAAAAGAACTTAAAAGCGACTTGATTGAAGCCATCGATACTGAAACTACTCCGATTGATGAGAATTTGGAAAAACCTACAATCATGGGTCTTTTTGATCAATTCTTTACAGGATTGTTTAAAATTATTCCTGCAGAATTTTTCGCTTTAACATCAGGAATCATTGGCTCATGTACATTTATTCTCTCTTTTATTTTATTTTCATTAGGTGAACCGATTAATATTTTCACACATTATATAAGCAGTTTAGGCGTTGGGTCACATGGTTCGGGTATTGTTTTTGGTATTGGGATGACAATTACCTTTGTATGCATGATTCCTTTCATTTATGCCTTAAAATTATGGTTATGGAGCGAATCAAAAGTTACAAATACAATTTTCATAGGAAGTATTTTATTCGGAGCAATCTCCTTTTCATCCTTTATAACCGTACTGTTCTATGATATGGAAAGTGCATTAATGCTTCATGATATTTTCGCTTCAGTTTTCTTCATATCAACTGTTTTTACTGCATTACTTTTAACAATAGTCATGGAACTTGAAGGAAAAATTTCAACGATCCAATGGGTTTGCACCACAAACCTTGTAGTTATTGCTATTATCTTTCTACCTTGGTACTTCAGAACGATATTTTACATGTATCCCTTGGAAAATATGACATTTGAAGATTGGGTGATTATGATGGGGAGTCTAGACCCTAAGATGGATGGTGTTCGATATTTTGAATGGATAGGTGCGATTTTTGCCATAATCTGGATAATTCAGACGGGATTTCATTATAGGAAGAATTCAAGTCGATACATGCATCGGGAAATAGTCAAGATCCCATTTTTAAACAGATATCGACAGACGGAACAAGAAGATTCAACTTAATAAATTTCGATATATGTTGTTTGCTTCATACATAATTCTTTTTGTTTTTTTTTCTCGGAGGTATTATAGAACTATGGCTATTATTCGAAAAAATGCAAAACCGAAGTGGTTTACTTATAACAATTTAAATTGTTTAGGTTGTGGTGAGAGTTTTCAGGAAAAAGAACAGATCTTATCTGGTATTTACTGTTCTAAATGTGGACCAAAGAAAGAAAAAGAACTACAAATTGATAAAAAGCAAGTGAATTGGTATGAATATAGGAATGTTTGTGTAAAATGTGCCAAGATCTTTACAGTCGGAGAGCAAATTCTATTTGGAGTTTATTGTTCTAAATGTGGAAAAAAATGGATAAAAGAACGGGATATTCGGAAAACACGACTTAAAAAAGCGCGGGGTCTTTAAATTTTTTAACTATAATCATTCTTGCTAACGATTTTCAATCCATCCTTGCTCTTCATACTGAGAAATTTTTTGATGATCATTCATAGTGGTAATTCTATTGATTAAAAAATGAATAGAATATTAAAGTTTGAAAGGATTATTTTTTATAAGAAAGGTTTATTTTACTCCAGATAAACGAGGTTAATTTTCATATGAGTTCTGATAATAAAATTTTTAATGCGGCAATTAAATTAGCCAATGAGGCAATTGAACTTGATAAGCAAAAGCAATTTGATATTGCTGCTGATAAATATCTTCAAGCAACTGAGACATTGAATGAATTTGCAAAATTCTGTAAAAATACTAAATTGAAAAAATTGGCTCAAGAAAAAGCTCTTCAGTACTTTAAACGCGCAGATATGCTAACTCAACTTAGAAATAAGAAACTAAAAGTTCCTTCGGGGCGGACTCCCGACAAAGGTAAAAAGAAAGATAAAGATGATGGGGAATCTGAAGAAGATGCAGAAATGTCTGATGATGAGAAAGAGTTAAGAAAAACTATTGAAGGCACCATTATGACAGAACGGCCAACTATCACATGGGGAGATGTTGCAGGTATGGATGTTCCAAAACAAGCAATTAGAGAAGCGGTAGTGTTGCCGATGTCTCATCCCGAACTTTTCAAAGGTGCACGAAAACCGTGGAGAGGCATTTTATTATTTGGACCGCCTGGTTGTGGGAAAACTCTCATAGCAAAGGCCGCTGCAAATGAATGCGGGGTTCAATTTTTTGCAGCTGATTCTGCTAGTTTAGTTTCAAAATGGTTGGGAGAATCGGAAAAATTATTGAAAACCTTGTTCAAAGTTGCTCGTTTAGATGCTCCGTCCTTAATTTTCATGGATGAGGTAGACAGTATTGCAGGAAAAAGAGGAGGCGGGAATGAAGGCGGAGGAGAACGCCGAATAAAAACCCAATTTCTACAAGAAATGCAAGGAGTTAAAAGTACCCATGATAAACTGGTCACCTTAATGGGAGCTACCAACCTTCCATGGGATATTGACAGCGCTGTTCTTCGTAGGTTCGAAAAAAAGATATACTGTGGCCTCCCCACTGTAGAAGGTCGCACAAAAATCTTTGAATTATGTACTAAAGAAGTTGAGATGGATGAAACTGTTGATTTCGTTGAATTAGGGGGACTTGCTGAAGGTTATTCGGGTTCAGATATAGCCACAGTATGTCGTGAAGTAGTAATGTTACCAGTGCGTGAATTGGACGTTTCTGGTAAATTAGAAGGTTCAAATAATGATTTTACCTTACGTAAAACTACCCGAGAAGATTTTATTAAAGTGTTGGAAAATATTAAACCTGTTGTTTCAGATTCAGAAATTGAAAAATTCAACAATTGGAGAGAAGAATTTGGCGGATAACTGGTAGTGGATAATTGATAGCAGATAACTGATTACAGGTGAAAAAAAATCGCGGAAAAGGTAAGAAATAAGGATTCGGAAATCTTAAAACAAAAGGAAAAAGAAGAACAAACCAAATTAGAGAAACTTGAAAGACTAAAAGAATTAGAAGCAACCCTTAGTTCTATTGAAACTCAAGAGACAGAAGATGGTTTGGAAACCCTAGAATCCTCCATCCATAAGGGGATTTCCAGTGCAACAAAGGGTGAAAAAATCTTTAAAATTTCTATAAGTGATGCAGAAATTGAACAAGATTTGAAGGCTTTGGAAGAGGAAGTTGCAGCCGAACAAATAGTTGCTGTTAAATCACCCTATGAAAAATTGATTGAATTACATGAATGGATTGAATTACCACAATACGGATTTATGTATTCGATTCCTAATAAAAAGAAAAATAGAGAAGATTTTCA
>JAUWPK010000140.1 GCA_030611625.1 Promethearchaeum sp.
TGTAATTCTGACCATCTGCAATTTTATTCAGTTCTTTTTTATATATTTTATCTATGTTTTTCCATTTATATATTATTAACTAACAATTAGAGGGATGTTATAAAGGATCTTTTTATTAAAATAAATTTTTCTCATAATTCATCTATTATTTTGTTCTTAAAATAACAACTCAAATTCCAATGAATAAAAAATTTTAAAGATATTATCTTGTACTTGTTTTATAGAAAATGGCAGACTTTGATACTTTATCTCGATTACAAATTATTGCTCTGAAAGTAATTAATATTTTTGATGTCTATGCAATATAATTAAAAATTTTAAATATATTTTAAAGATTAGTTAATTTATTGCCCAGATTAAACGGAGATCCAATTTTTCAACAGAAAACACCAAGGCTTCTTTCAATATCATTTTAGAATTTTGATCTATTATTCCACGCATAATGAAATAACCTCCTTGATCAATAATTTCATCTTGGTTTTGACAAATAAAGTAAACATTCGTAATCCAATCATTCTTTCCAGTTATTTTAAGCATTTTTCCTAACGGATGAAAGAAAAATTGAATTGATTTAGCATTTTCTATTTGCCTTTTTAAATTGGAAACCGAAATGCGTAATCTTGAGGATATTAATTCATATGATCGGATAACTAAGTCAAGTTGTAAATTGATTTTTGCATTTTGATCGAACATATTTGCTGCTTCCTTCCATAAGTGGTCAAAGAGAAGACAAAAATTCTGAACAACAGAAGGTCTAGAAATTAGATAACCGATATCGCATGAATCATTATCAGCTAGATATTTGTCAAAATTTCCCGTAAATAGTAGAAATTTACTGCGATCTATGATAACACATTTCCCATGAACTTCTCGATAGAATTTTACTCCAATTCCTTTTTTAGATAATAATTCTAACAATTGTTTCATTACTGGTGTACTTTGAACCTTAACAGAGGGAATAAGAATTCTTATATCAGAAATACCTTTCTCTTTTTGATCCTGCAAAATTTTTACAATTCTTTTTAAATTATTATTATTATTTGTGAATAAATATACAGAAAGATATATTGATTTCTTGGCTGATTGCAATAATTCAATTAATGTTGTGTATAGGTTTTTTGGAGAAATTATGTCTTGATTTCTATTTATATCTGCAATTTTCTTCGTTGAACTGATGATTAATCTGGGTTTATTTTTTTGTATTTTCTTAAATGAAAAGGAATTCTTTCCACGTGAATGAATGTTTATCCATTCATCATTTATTAAAACTGAAACAGAAATAATATACCAAAGATAAAAAAATACCCTATTCAATTGAATTGCGATTTCCCTATCATTTAGATAAATAGCAAATTCAGGATTTCTGAATAATCCTTCTGTTGAAAAATTCGTTGTACAGATTACAGATGATCTTTTAGATGAAATAAATTTCAAATGAGCATTTCGTACAAATCTAATTTGCGCACCTTTGTGAACTAAGTTGGAAAGACCAATATTGTGATATAAATTTTGTTTATTATAAGATGAAAATGTATTAAATTTATTTCCCACAATAATATAGACTTTTCCTTTCAAAACTTCGAGGGAATCTTCAATTAACTTAAAAATCTCTGTATTATTAATCATAAAACTCGCAAGAATAAGATAGGATTTGGATTTTTTTGCTTCTTGGATAATTAATTTAATTTTATTAAATATTGATCTTTCACCTACAACATTTCTATGTGTGAATGTACAAATATAATCATCATCTTTGAAATCAGGGAGTGATTCAATATTGAATGGGTCCTCATGTTTATTTTTATTGAGATTGACCGATATTTCATCATAAGTCCATTTGTTGAATTCTGAATCGGAATTCTTTTGTATGGGTTCTATTTTTTCACTCAATTACTTCGTGCTCCTTTAATTTCGAATAAACAACAAAAAACCAGTTATCTATTGGATTTTGTATTAAACTTTCCAAATAATTTTGAAAAATTTCCTTGTCAAATTCTTTAGAATCTGTTAAAGAGGTCATTTTGTGTACTTTTTTTAGATTTTCTATAAATGAAGATTGAGATTGATTCAAAATCTGACTTGCTTTCTGTTTCATCATATTTAATAATTTATCAAAAAATTTTATCCAATAACGTAAACTTGAATTTGAAATCTTTACTTTTATTGTGATTTCGTATATCCAATCATTTTCAATTGGTATCTCATGAATATTATCATTATAAGCTTGATAAATTTGGTATGATTGTCCAAAATTTTCTATTTCAATGGAATTTATAACAATTTCAACCATATGATTATTTGAATCGAAATTCGATGAAATATTTGCTTCAGGGTAATTTTTTTTAATCTCCTTTATTATTTTATTTTCGATTTCACTTGATTGTTGTTTAATATTTGAATGTTCCGTTAATAATGCAGAATATTCAGGATGATTATCTTTAATCGTTCCGATAATCAAATTTTTAAATTTAATTTTTACAGAATTACCTTCTAAATACAGTCTAGCGTTATTTTTTCCTAAATATTTTATTACATGATTGAAATCTATGCCTTTGTATGCATGAGGGATATTGAAAATTCTTTTTCCGTTCTCTTGTTTTATGATCTCGTGAATTTGATTTAAGGGGAGAAATATTTGATTTTGAGTTATAAATTTTTCATCCTTTTCAAATTGGACGTATTTTTCAGTCAAAAATAATGGTTTATCACCTATTGTAATTCGTTTTCTTATTGAGTTTGTAATGGCTAATGATGTATTTTGAGAAAGATCCGATAATATATTAGAACATAACTTATATGTTGCTTCTTCTGTTGAATCATCTTCTATAAGTAAATTTAAATCGTTAGTCATTATCTTTAATAAAGATTTACCAATGTTTTCGTTTAAACCGAATTTTTCCCTTAACAATCTTGAATTAATTGTCTTGTAATGAAAACATATCGATGATAATATTTCATAAATATCTCTTTCTTCTTCAGAAATTTCTATGAATATGGGGCAATTGTAGATATGAAGAGTTATAATCTTATAATATGTTGGATTATCTATTTCAGTCATGGGATCCTTTCTCCAATTTATATAACACTTTTCTATTTTTCTGTGAGAGAGATCTCGCGTTTTTATATATACTTCTAATTACAGGTCCGAAAATGATAACATAATTAGAAGCTCTGGTTAAAGCTGTATATAATCGCTTTTTAAACTCCTTAGATCTATACTTTACAATCCCCAATATAAAAATATCATATTCTCGTTCTTGATGGCTTTTGATTGAGCAAAAAGTCAAATCTAATTTGTTTCTATGCTCAAAATAATGATTGGTGGAAATCTTGCGCAATGAATTTCTACAATTATTGGCGTTTCTATATACATTCAATACTTTTCTAAGAGATCTTACATCAGTACAAGCAATTCCAATTGATAATGGGGTTGAAAATCTACCATTTGATTCAAAGGATTTGATCAAATCTTTCAATCTTTTTCCCATATTATCCAAAATTTCTTCTTGAGACATGAATTCATATTTTATATGAGATTTTATGTTTAATAATTCTGAAATTGCTTCTAAATTATCATAAGACTTTTTGGATGAATAGTTTGACCTCTGGTTTCCAAATGCTTGATTAATCACCTGATATAATACCGGATTAATTCTATATTGTTGTTTTAAGTATATGAAAGAAATTTCATCATTTTTCTTAAATTGTGATAATAAAGAAACAACCCCTTTTCCATATTCTTGGTAAGTCCAGAACTTTCTCCTGTTTCTTAGACTTATATCTTTTGGATCAAATTTTACCGCAGAATCAATCTCTTCTCGATTCGGAAATCGTAATTTTTGTTTTAATAAGTAATCCCCCACAGTTAAAGGGGAAATTTGAGCATTATCATTTAAGAATAACCATTTTTTTGAATTTAAGATACTCGTGCTAATAGAACTAAAATTTGCACTACTACTAGCTTCAATAATGTTTAAATCAAATTTTTGAACGGAATCAAAAAAATAATCTCGTTCACATATTAAACCATAAGAAGACAGAACAACTTTATATGTTAACGCAACGACTCTTTCTAATTTTTTAGGTTTAGTAAATATTCTTTTAAATGAAGCTTTTAAAAGCTTTTCTTTCTCATCTTCAAGACGATCTTTAGGTTTATTCCTTATATTTTTTGTTAAATTACGAATTTCGTTTGACATTCCCCAATGTTCTAGGTCATCTTTTTCATAAGATGGAGATCGATTTTCAACTCGAACAATATTTAATAAAGATGATATATGTGTTAATCTTTCAGAAAAAGTAGATATTCTTTTTAATATATTATCCAAGGCATTACGGGTTTCTGTCGTTATCAAAACTCTTTTTCCCATCAATAAAAAAACAAAGGTTAAAAAAGCTGCAATTTCTGTTTTTCCAGAACCACCTTCACCATTCAATATGACTACATTTTTTACAAAAATCTCTTCTATTACCTTTTTTTGATTTTCATCAAATCGATTATAGAAGTTTATTAAATCATATTTTCTAAGGATATTTTTAATCAAAGAGAAATTATTTATGTTTTTGTCAGAATTTGTATCAAAACTTGAATTTTCATTTACAAGGTCTAATAATGTTCTTCCTCCGTATGAAAAAGGATTTTCTTTAATAGAATTTAAGCAAAATTTCATACGATTCAATTTATTAAACTCATGACGATTATTTCTGTCAAAATTTTTATCAATCCCTTTTCCTACTTTGAAATTTCCGTTTTTTGGAATATTAGGGTTATCATCAAGAAGTTCCCATGTTTCTAAGGTTGGATTCCATTTAATTTCCACAATATTATTCTTAATTTTAATCGGGATAACCAAATTATTTTCTTCACCAATTTTGGAATTCCAACTGCTTGAAACTAACGATTGATTAGAATAATTTTTTAATTTTACAAATTTACCCTCTAACTCATAAGAAATTTCCACAGGATTAGATAAGGTATAGATATCCCCGCGCACTCCTGAACTATGAGGTCGAAGAAAATTATTTACTTTATAATTTTGATCTGATGTGAGAAGAGATGATTCAAATTCAATTTTAATAGATTTTAATTCTGCAATGAGAGTATTTATATTATAAGCTTGTTCAAAGTCATCGGTAACCTGATATTTCAAAAAAATTGTATTTTCAATCTCTTTAAATATAGTTTTAAAACTTAAAAAACCTTCTTTATAGACATTTTTTTCAGCAAAACAAATTTTTTCTTCTATTATCCCTAAATGAACTCCATTTTGGATTAAGGTTTGATTTAGATTAAGAATTTCAAAATTATTGAATCGACTATTCAAGAAATCTTCAATTGGTAGAATTTCTTTATTATTTGGTCCTTGATATACAAATAGTGTAAATTTAGGCACATAACATGAATTATGTGCTAATAAAATCCCCTTTGACATTTTATTTCATCTTTTTATTTTTGTTCTGGTAATTTACCAAAATTACCGTTGTATACTAAAACTACTACTTTCAATACTTTCCTTATAAACATAAAAGTTTTGTGTTTGGAATACCGCTTGTTACCATGACAAGCTTCATTTCGGATATTTTTTAATTCTTTCATTTGTGTAATAACGATTTCTGGGATTAATGTTTCCAGACTATCAATTAATTTGGATAAACTTGAAGGATAATCTTCCACTTCATCTATATACTCCGTTTCAGTTTCCAAATTTTCATCAATATTATTCCAAGAATTGTATTCCCAGACAGATTCAAGAAAACCAAATATTTTATTTTGAAAAACTTCAGTTTCTTCTTCAAAATCCTCACTTTGATCTTGAATATAATCTTGATAAAATTCTTCGTCAAAATAATGAAACATCATGTTTTCAAATACTCTACTTCCCATTAAGACAGCCGGAGTAAAAAAATCGCTTCTTAGTAATTGTAGTGTTTCGGTAATGTCTTCTATTAAGATTGGAGTGAGTTCATCAATAATCTCTGATGGAAAGATACTTGAAATCTCTTTAGGAATATTTATGTAGGAAAAATTTAGATTTTTTTTTACAATTCTTGCGACACAATCACGACAAATGATAAAATATTTACCAATATTATTCTCTTCGCAAATTGGACACTTCATTTCCCAAAATCTCCCTTTAACTTTAGATTGGTCATCCATAGCAAAACATCTTTTTGCTCTTCATTTTTCCCTTTATAATAGCACGGTAATTGATATTGATTGGCTCGTTTAAGCATTTCAAAGGAATATAACTTGCTAAGTGGAGTGATATCGATGATTAAATTAGAATTTTGTAATTCATCTCTTAAAATTGAATCAATATCTTTAAAAAATTGTGAATTTATATTTCGAAAATCAAGATAATCATAATCAGCATAATATTTATCAATTGATAACAATTTTTCTTCTTTGGACTTAGAATCTCGAATTTCCTTTCCTTTTCGAGTAGTGATACAAACAACTCGTTCGATAATATAATGTCGATAATGTAATAACTGAAAACCTTGTTCAGGAATACTATATCCGTCATATAATTCGCCAAAACCTGACAATAATGTTGTTGTTTTACATTCTTTACCTAAAATTCTTCGAATTGTCTGCATTTGAAGAGGATCGAGTGAAATTTCATTAATTTTTGCATTCCCAATCTGTGCTAAAGTTATTTTTTGAATAAAATGCATTTCTTCCAGCTTATCTAAATGATACAGTAAACCTGGTGAAGATATATTTATTTTTTTTCTAATGTTCTTCAAGAATATTGATGAGAGATTTCCTCAATAAATACATCAATCTTTGTAAGCACTGCACCCCACATCTTTTTTTCCCGTACAATCTTTACCCATCCATCGCGAGATTTGCGTTCACTGCGAATTATTTGTCGAATTGCTGGTTGATTTGCATTTCGAAGTAACATATGGATGTTTTCTTCAGGTTCGTTAGGTTTTACAAATAAAATACGCTCCCCATGAGCATAAAGGTACTCTTTAGCAGCACTATAACCGAGTATGCGACGCAAAATGTATTTTATTGACTTGAATTCCAGCTCTTGAAAGTTATTCGTATTTGGTGCCCCTGGAACCTGTCGATAATTCATCAGCAGTTTCCCTTTTGTGGCAATATATTTTATCATATCTTCCAATACGGTTGATTCAATCACTCTGCATAATGATTTTTTCCGAATTGACTCAATATCCTTCTTGAAATTCAAAAGACGTTCAACTCCAAGATCAAAGGATTCTTCGATCGAACTAAGAATATCGGTTAGAGCGGACAAATGCTCTCGAATTCGGACTAACTCGATAATAACCGGTCGAGCATCATTTAGACCCTTCTTAATCGCCTTGTGAAGGGTACGTGCGGTTCTCAAGACCAAAGGTGCGAGAGATGCTTTATCATTATCAACAAGATTAATTAATCGCTCAAGTTTTTTGTCAATAGATGCTATCCGATCAAAGAAAAGCAACGAGTTAAAGCACGGATCCTTTGGTTTTCGCTGCCATTTTCCGAGTTCAACCAAAGGTTCAAGAATGCATTCTAACGGAGCAATAAATGGCGGCAATACTCCAGCAGTATCAATGCATTGCTTAAATTTTCTAAGCGCACTCTGATTTCGTAATATTTTACGTAATTGGGTGATTGTATGTGAATCTGCTTCTTTTGCAGACTTAAGCACCAGGTTATAAAAGTGATAATGGCATAAACAATGGTAAGCATCAGGAAATACCTTTTTTACCGCTGTCCTTTGTTCCTTCAGTGCATCCGATACGACTGCCAATATTCTAACGCCCAATTCTTCTTCTATTCGCGTTTTAAGTTGCCTTAAAAATAGAACATAAGTATCTTCCTTTCCATTGGGCATACGTTGAGCACCCAGTGTCAAGCCCGTAGCATAATCATGTGAACCCAGAATACCCTTCTTACTGCCAATAGGCTTCATTACATCAATACACAATATAATACCTCCATTTTTCTGAATTTTGGCAACGAATTCAGGTCGATATTCTTCGGCACAAGTAATTTCGTAGATCTTTAGAATAGGTTCAACGGCACTTGGATCCATCACGATATTGAAGTTCTTCCGGAGTTTTTGGACAATTTCCTTGTGGGTGTGTTTGTCCTGCCAACGGAGACGTATGACTTCTGTTTGGACATCATAGTCAAAACCCGCATAAGGAGCGTGAAAGGGATTATCGGGTTTAATAAAGGTGCGTGACTTCTCTTTTCGCTTACGTTTTATTTCTCCGGGACAATCCTTATATATACAACAATAATGCGGCGTAACCACTACGTAGTTTTCATGCAAACCAATTATGGTCGCCTTGCCACTGGTTAAAATTGCCATACGACGCTTACAATGAATACAAATAGGACGGGGTGTGATACACAAGTTTTTTGGTTCACCAAATGGTCGATGCGCATTATTTTGATGGGTACTTCCCATGATTAAACACATTCGCAAGGAGATTTAAAGTTTACGCTCAACTATGTGATGATAAGGACAAAAATCGATTTAAACTGTGTCGAAGGTCTGGAAGAATATTAGTTTTTTTTCCTGAATTTGCGCAATGGATATAAAAAATCTCATTTTCTGTATCATAAGCGTAATTCAGAGTAACTAAATATGGATTATTATCATTACAGAGAGCAATCGTGAGGAAAGGTTCTTCATTTAACATATTTGCAATTATCTTTTCGTCCTTTATTGCTTTTTCACTTCTCCGTAAGGGATGATATTCTTTCATAATATCCTAAA
>JAUWPK010000199.1 GCA_030611625.1 Promethearchaeum sp.
AGAACCTTTAAATTTTTTCAGTCCCCTTTTCAATAATTTCTTTTAAGGTCATTATCGTTGAATCTGGATTGTAAGTGTCAAATTCAAAGATTTTGGCAGAAGCTCTGTTCAGGAAACTTTTTTGAATACGTTCCACGGAAAATTGGTCTACCCCTAAATAACGAGTCACCCAACTTTTTATAGGTTTCATAACAACCATCATGATTTGTTTTTTCCCAATTTTATTTGCAATATCATCTAACTCATCAGAAATTAAATGAAATTCACTTGATGAAGATGCATTTAAATCAGGATATTTTAAAGATATATTTGCACCCAAATCGCTTAAAATGATGATGATCGGTAAATTAAAACCCTTAATTTTTTCTTGTTGAATCATTGTGAGTGTTTTATTTAAAGCAGATGCAAGTGGAGTATAGGAAGTCGCCTCTAAAATTTTTAATTTATTCAATCCTACTGAAAAGGAAACAGCTGGTCGTTGGAGTATAGTAGCGTCCTTTCCTTGAAAAGAGATTACCGATACTTTGTCCTTTTTTTTATAACCTTCAGCATGCACACTTTGAATAATTTTAATAGTTTGATCCAAAGTTCTTCTCATCGAAGCACTCGCATCCACTATGAAATAAAGCGAGATGGGAGCTTTTACAACATTAATCTTCTCCTGTATATCATCTATATTTAAATTTACAGCAAGATTCGATTTATAAGATCTCTCTGGTAGAACCTCCGTTTGGAAAGCACTTGTATTATTGATAAAATGGGATTTAATTGATGCATCAAACGCTATAGATTGTGGTTTTCCTCTGGGTTTTTGGGCATAAATATATCTCCCTTTTGATTTAGTATGTAATCTAACTCTGGTTCCTCGTCCAGTATAATTAACAACTCTTTGTTTTTGTTTTAAATAACGAAATATGGGAGATACATCCATGTTAATGGGTTTTTCTGTTCGGTAAAATACAATATTTTCTGGATCAATTATTCTTTTTTTTAAATTGGTTTTTTTACTACTGGCTTTATATCCCTCAGAAAAATCTTCATCTGAATCAAAATTGGAATATCTATCTTGAGATTTTCGATCTTTGTCTTCAACTTCTTGTAAATCTTCGTTTTCCTTATTTAATGGATTTTCACGGTATTTTCCTTCTAAATCTTGAGATGATTTAAAAGTATTCGAAATTTCTTTGTCTGTTCCTTGATATAAAGTTGGATCTTCAATAGATTTTGGAATTTTATGCCATAGTTCGTCAAATGTCATTCCCAGATAATCAAAATCTAATTCTGGGTTAATATGGACGAGTTTATGTTTGAATACTAAATTGAGTGCTTGTTTTAAATCTTCCTTATCAATAATGCTAGAATTTCTGAAAGCGGCATGGGCACGAGCGCAATGAAGAAATGTAATTTCAGCCCTTTGTGAAACTAATCCAAATTTTAAAACAAGTTCTGAGGCAAATTTATAGATTTTCGGAGAAATTTTTATTGTAAAAATATTTTTTTTTGCAAATATTATTCTTTCTTTGAGTTTTATTTGAAGAAGTTTGTATTTTTTTATGAATTTTTGAGGACCATCTTGAAATTCGATAACCCTACTTGTAATTTCGGCGCGAATAGAAGAATTAGAAGGGGCTTTGATACCAATTTCAAGTCCCAATCTATCTGAAATTTGGGGACGTAATTCACCTTCTTCAGGATTCATAGAACCAACTAATACAAACGATGCTGAATGAGTAATTGAAATCCCTTCCCTTTCAATATGATTAATTCCTGATGCTGAAGCATCTAATAAAATATCAACAAGATGGTCTGGTAAAAGGTTAATTTCATCAACATACATGATACCCCGATTTGCCTTTGCTAATAATCCAGGTTGAAATTCTCTTTTTCCCTCTTTAATAATTCGTTCTATATCTAAAGAGCCAATAACCATTTCTTCAGTGGCACCTAAAGGCAAATTGACAAAAGAAATAGGTTTTTTGATCGTTTTTTCAGGTTTTATTACACCCTTTTCTTTACAATAATCACATAAATTCTCTGGATCTTCTAAATTACATTGAAACGGGCATCTTTCGAAAACTTCAATTTCTGGTAGAAGATCGACTAAGGAACGAGCAGCAGTACTTTTTCCTGTGCCTTGTTGTCCTGTTAATAACACCCCTCCTATCATGGGATCTATCAAATTTAAAATTAGAGCAAGTTTCATATCATCTTGACCTAAAATTGCAGTAAATGGGAAATTTTGAATTTTGATTTTCATTATATAATTAAAATTAATCATTAGTAATTTGAAAATAATTTGAAAATAAATCGAAAAAAAATTTAATATTTATCTAAAAATTCAAATGAGAAAAATTTTTTAACGCTGCTACTTTGTAGAAAAAACTCAGAGAGATCTCCCATTTGAACAGGCAATTCGATATTTTCCAAGGAACTTTCTTCAGGAGGAATATCTTCACTTTTAGTTATATTTTTAACTTGTACCCAGAAATAATAAATTTTACCATCTGCATAACCGAGAATTTCTTTGTCCGTATCATCATCAAATCCATCTCCGTCTTCATCGGTTTCTTTATCGATTACGAATTCAAAGATCTCTCCAATCTCTCTTTTATCAAGGAGTTCATAATAAAAACCATTAATTAAGCTATCTTTTGAAACTTCTGTAATAAAATTCTTTGTTTCTTGTGTTGGAGTATTGTCAGTGTCAAGATCACCAATATCACTGACTTTCCACAGTTTATAATGAAGTTCAGCCAAGTCTCCATCTTCAATATATATTTTATCTGCATTATCAAGAGCATCTGGCAGGAAGATTGCGAGAAGAATAACACCTGTAATTGAAATTACAAATATAAAACCCATAACGAAATATTTTATTGGTATACTCCTTGCTTCGTATTGTTTCTTGCGTTCATAAAATGCTTTTTTTCCGTGTTTAGGATTTATATGGCCCATAAATTCAGTAAAATTAACAAAATTAAAAAATTTTTAGAACATTTTTTTTCCTACAGAAATCAGTTTGTCTGGGTTAAGAGTAAAACCAATCTTCCACTTTTTTAACTAAATAATTCTCCACGAATCATCAATTTTTCAAATATATAAACTAGATGTTGATCGTTTTAGTTCATTTTTCTCAACCGTTGATTTGAGTTGCATTGACAATTTAGGGCTAATATTTTTCATAAAGTAATCTATCGCAAAAATTATCGAAAAATAACTTAGCTTAAAAGATTCGAAGTCAGAGGAACAAGGAACATCAGCTTGAGCCCATACGGACTTATTTTCTGGGTCTAAGGAGTATACAACAGAGTTTAATAGGAAATTGCCTTTTAAAATTTCGGAAAACAGGTTTAGAAGAGCTGTTTGTGATAATTTTCCCGGTTCAATCTCATAAATTGAGGTTTTTATCAGAATCCATTCAGTGGAAATAACTACGTGACTTAAAAATGTGAATTCTTCATATTCAAATGGGATCGTAATTATTAATTTCTCTACATCTACACGCATGTCAACAATTCCAATGTCTACTAAGTATTTTTCAACCGTAGAAAGATTTTCCTCCATTTTTTCCCTCTCTTCCTTAGTCAAGAGCTTTTGAAGGTTTTTATCTAGAGACTTTGCAGGATACGCAGCAATTTTATCATCTGAATCATCATTAATAGATTTAGAAGGATCGTTTTTGCTTGTCTTTTTTTTTGTCGGTGTTTTTTTCTTATTCATTACCAATATAATTTCGCTAAACTAGTTATTATATGTTTTCAATTTCACCAATCGTATTGATAGGATATTGATAGGAAATTTTTAAAGCTCAATTATATAGTAAACCAAAGCGGTATAACCTATAATTATCTATTTTTTTATATATATACAATGTTTACTGGGAAAGTATGTCGGTTATTGCAAATTACCAAGCTTACTCTTAATAATTGTCAAAGAGAAGGAAATGTAAAGGGCTTAAACTTCCTAATGGATATTGTAATGCATTGCTTTACCATAAAAATGTATTCTAAACGAAAAAGAAAGGTAATTCAAGAACTAATCAAAGAGGTGTAGTAAAAAATTCAATTAACGGAACAAATCCAACAAAAAAGAACACCAGAATTATCCCACATCTGTCATTTAGCAAAAAATTTGTATAACCTAGCGAATTTTCATTATCGCCAGTTCTTTTTTAATCTGGAAGAATTTCTTAGTTATTATGATTTACAAGTCATTCTAAAAGATCATGAAACTTACAAAGTTCTTCCCGCCCAAACATCACAGCAAATTTTGCGATTGGTCATCCAGAATTGGATTGCATTTTGGAGAGCATTGAAAGAATATCGCAAAGATCCACGTAAATTCTTTGCATCACCGAAAATGCCAAATTATAAGAAAAAGAAAGGCGAATTTATTGTCATTTTCACCAATCAAAATACACGAATAAAAAATAGAATGATTTACTTTCCTATAAAAACAGGATTACCTCCAATAAAAACAAGGATTGAAAAATATCAACAAATCCGAATTATTCCTAAAGGTCGTTATTATATTTACGAAATCATTTATCATCGAGAGGAAAAAAACTTAGGACTCGATAAATCTCGTATATAATCCGTTGATTTGGGCATTAATAACCTTCTAACTACTGCAAACAATATCGGACTTTCTCCACTCATTGTTAAAGGGAAAGTTGTTAAATCTATTAATCAATGGTATAATAAAGTGCGGGGATTGAATCGATCTTATGTCGCTCCTTCTCATCCAGAAACGAAATTGATGGTAATCCAATCAAAAAAGCGGAATAACCGAATAAAAGATTATTTTCATAAAACTTCTCGAAAGCTGATAGATTACTGTATAAATCACGATATAGGTAAAATAATAATTGGATATAATGAGAAGTGGAAGCAAAAAAGTAATATTGGTAAAAAGAATAACCAATCCTTTGTCTCAATCCCCCATTACCAATTAATCAAGATGATCCAATATAAAGCACAATTGGTAATGATTGATGTCATTTTAACGGAAGAGTCCTATACCAGCAAATGTTCCGCTTTGGATAACGAACTAATCGGAAAGCTTAACACATATATGGGCAAACGAATAAAACGTGGACTATTTCTCTCAGGTAAAGGTATTAAAATCAACGCAGATGTGAATGGTGCGATGAATATTATGAAAAAAGTAGTTCCTACAGCCTTAGATGGTAAGGGAATAGAGGCGATGGTGTTATCGCCACAAATTGTAAAAATAACATAGTTTTTATACAATTTGAAATAAAATTTTATAGGTTTTATAGGTTTTAATAACATAAATTACTTAGAAGAAATGAAAAAATTATTCTTGAGGTAGATTACTAATTGAGCGATTCGTCCGATTATTTTAGAAAGAAGGTGTGGTATATCATTAACACAATTCAAGCAAATCAACTTTTTGTGCATTCAGCAAACTTAAAGGTTCGTTATTCTGAAGAAGAGATGCTCTTTTTAGATAAAAAAGAATTAAAAACCAAGAAGAAAAGTTCAAAGAAAAAAAATAGAAAGCTAATAACCAAAAACCTCCCTGAAATACTCACAGTTTGCGTTTTAAATACATTAGTTCCTAACTCAGCAATGTTATTAATAGGAGGTCATGGTGGAGGAAAAACCTCAATTGTTAAATATCTTGGCAGAATGTTCACAGGTATGAGCTTAGATGAAACTGAAGAATGTATTATCAGAGCTCACCCCCAGCTTACTGAAGAAAAAATAATTGCGACTTTAAACATAAAAAAACTAATGAAAGATGGGGAAGAAGAGGTAATATGGAGAACTTTTGCATCCAATTTTTGGAAAATAATAGATGAAGTTAATCGATGTAGCCCCTATACTCAAAATATTTTACTATCACTGCTCGCCGAAGGAAAAATCAAGTATTATGACAGTGTTCTAAATGTTTCCAAATACTGCCTTTTTGGCACATTAAACCCGAATGATGTAGGAACATTTGAGATGTCAGCACCGTTTTTAGATCGATTTGGAATTTCCGTTCCAATTTCAATGCCTAAATCTCAAGATCTCGCTGTAATATTAGAGAGTCAAGATGAAAAACTTGGGGGTTATGATGAATTAATCCAGGTACCTCAAGTTTTAACGGAAGAACAACTCTTAAGTATTTGGTATGAAGTAAGTACTGTTCCTTGTTCAAAAGATGCAGAAAATTTCATCCATGCAATTATTAGAGACTACACATTATGCGAGCGGTTAGATAAAGGAAATACAGATTATTTAAAACCAAGTACAGGACTTTGTAGTGGTTGTCATTTCAATGTACCTAACAAAGTTCCATGCAGTAATACAGATTCAATATTATCTGTAAGAGTTGCCAAAGATTTACTTCGTTATTCTCGCGCATTAACATGGTTATTGGGTTTAAAGGAAGTTTCAGTTAACATAGTATTAACAATTGCCCCATATGTAATTTCTCACAGAGTTATTTATCTCGAACGAGCATTAAACAAGGATCCTTACTGGGGATCAAGATATCTATTTACAAAAAATATTCTAAAAATGGTATTAAAACGTTTTCAAAACCGAATTGAAGCTTATGAAATTATCAGCAAATTTAGGGAAGGAAAGGGTAGTGAAGTTGAAAAAGAGAAATTAGAAATAATGGCTAGAAATGATCTCATAGTACGCATAGATTTACTTCCATTGGCTGAATCTCTATCAAATCCAGAGTATGTTGATATTGTAAATGAAATAAATATATCTACTCAACAAAAAAATATTAAAAAAATCTCTACCCTAAGAAAAAGATTACTTCAAGAAATAGATTTTCCAAATCGAGGTGATCTAATCGCTAGGTTAAATGGAATATTACGTGTTCTAACCTTGAATACTTATAACTGTTCAATGGAGCTTTGGAATTCAATAAGATTTACCATAGATGGCCTAATCCCTCAATTTTCTACA
>JAUWPK010000341.1 GCA_030611625.1 Promethearchaeum sp.
GGGAACTCGAACATTTGGGAATATACCAATACCCAGAAATCGTATTGTTACTTTAATTACTCAATATCGCATGCATCCCGCTATTGGACAATTAACTGAGAACATTTTAAGAAATATTAGACCAGTGAGGCATGGAAATAATGTTTTTTCCCATTTACTTACTAATCCTAATCCTTCGAGATTACCCAGACCATTAACTTCAGCAACTACTCAGTTTTTAACTGATATCTTAGATGGGCAAAAAACAGTAGTGATATTAGATACTTCAGAATTACCAGATGCATTGAATATCCAGCTTAATACATCCCGAAGTAATCCAATGGAAGCAAAATTAGTTGACAGAATTTTTCGAGCATTACGCATTTATTATCCAAATTTACAAATGCAAGATATAATCGCTACATCTCCTTATGCTGCACAAAAAGAATTATTAAGAAATAATAAAAAATTAAAAATACGATCAGGAACAATTCATTCTTTTCAAGGACAAGAGGCACCTGTTGTAATTTATAGTTTAACTTTTGCGGAACCTGGTCAAGGATCCAGTTTTTTTACACAATTAAATCTAATGTATGTGGGACTATCGCGAGCGAAACAAAAATTAATTATTCTTGGAAATAATGATGCTTTAGATGCACCACAAGATACAGTACAACATGTACGAAAGTCAATTTTTCAATTCCAATATGATCATTCAAAAGATCCACTTCCTTATGATCCTGTTTGTTATAAAAGGTTAGATCCAAAAATTATCGATGAAATAATCCTAAAATTCTAATAATGTGAAAAAAAATGCCATCATATAAAATTATTCAAATGGAAACCACTAAAAACCTCCTAGAGGTACTGTCTAATGATTTCCTTAATGCCGATCTCTTAAAAGAGTCTGATCCTGAAAAAATGAAATTGAAATTGAATCATATTCAAAAGGATCATAAGAATTTTACAATTCAATCCACCGATTGGAAGAAATGTATTAATGTGAAATTTGAAATTAATCCACATTTACAAAACAATCCAGATGTCTGGATTCCGCAAAAAATCAATTTGATTAAAGAAAAGAATTACTTTTTAGTCGGAAAAACATCAACCGGATTACATGATATGATTGCCTTATATCTGCGAAGAAAAGGAACGCTTAAAAAAGTATCATTCATCAATAAAACATTATGGAAACTTTTCCAAAAAATAAAAACCTATAGTTCCGAAAAAATTTCAGAAATTATTTTACATCGAATAATTCTAAAAAATAGCTTTATCGAATCTTCTAAAATTAATGAATTAAATATCCAAACAAAAAACGTTGAAGATGTTGATGGATTAGGAGATATGATTAATATATGTTCTGAAATTAAAGCAATCACGATAAGGTTTTATTTTTTTGATGATAAATCACACATTACTATTAGAATTGATAAATCAGGTCATGTTCTTATTTATGGAAATCCACCAATAAAACATCAAGAATGGGTAATTCAAGCCCTTACAACTGCAATAGATGATATATGATGATTTTTAAAATAATATTTCAATCAGATACAGAAATTCTTTTTAAAAACCTACAGAATAATCAAACTTTTTCACTCGTTTTTCCTCATTCCCATTCTTGTTCAATTTGTTTCAGTCCCTTAAATAAATCGGAAAAATGTAACCGACATCCAGGATTAACATATTTAAAAAATTTTATTTTGATTTCTGGGGGATATTTTCATGTAAATCATGATAATCAACCATTATCATGGTGGACTCGAAAAATTATTGAAGTTTCAGAATATCCCTTTCAATATTCTGCACCAGAACTAAGTTTTATAATGATTCAACGAATGATTCCTTTCCAAATCAATAACCATAAAAACTTTCTTGCTACAATGATACCTACATCTTCAAATCAAATGGTTGAAATCTATCAAGAAATATGTAAATCTCTCAATATTCCCTTTGTTGAATCTAATTACTTTTTTAGAACAAAATCAGATCATTATACTAAATCTCGTAAAGATTATGTTTCGGAAAAATATACATTAAATCCAGAACTTCGCGGTAATTATAAGAATATATTACTTTTCGATGATGTATTACATACTGGTCACACTTTAGGTCATTGTGCCCAATTATTGCAAAATAAATTTGACAGTTATATTTACTTATGTCCATTGTCTCGGACATATGGAATCAAAAGGAAGAAATTTCTTAAATATCCCAAGAAAAATCAAATAAAATAAAATTTCTAAAATTATTTAATCAAGTGCAAATCATTATTTGAAAACTCACACTGATCAATTTAGGCTTAAAATATAAAGAAATTGAATTTACACAATATTTATTACCTGTGGGCTTCGAACCATCATTAAAAACATACTCTAAATGCCTCCCGCACTCATTGCATAAAATTTCATCCCTAAGCTAAAATCCTGTTTAATCTTAATATTATCATTTTTTGCAGTAAAAAAACTCGGCCAACCGCAACCTGAATCAAATTTTGTATTTGAATGATATTGAAGTAATGTTGGTATAGTTTGTAGAGCAACGGCTTTGTCGTGGGATTTTATTTTGATCAATATATTGGATATCCAACTTATAGTTATATCTACTGCAAATAAACGTATTAGTATCCTTCTGTTTACAATATGGACATTTAGTACAATTATCTATTGATTTAGCTCGATCTAAATCTTGATAATCAAATTCAAGTCTTCTATAATTTGGTGGTTTCATGGAAAATCCTTTTATTTTTAATAAGATCCTATGTTAAATAAAAAATTATGCTTAGTTAATCTAAAAAATTATCTGGGATTTAACCATTAAATAATCATTTTTCCCTATCTTTAGTATGGAAATGACTTCAAAACTCATTCAAACGTGGGATCCAATACTCCGCGTATCTTCCAGAAAAAAGTCGGAAATCCCCATCCTTCATGTTATCGGTCTTGTGGGTGCAGGTAAATCCACGTTTATCCAAAAATACTTTCCTAATCTCCCGATTTTTGATATTAAAGACATTTACGAGAATAATAATTTTAATCCGAAGGATCTTCATAACAATCCCAACTCATATCTCCAATTTCAATCTGCGTTGGAATATTCATTTTCCCAATTTCACCAAAATCTCGAAGCAAATAAAATTTCCATTGGAATCGTGGAATCATCAGGGATAAACAAGGGATTAAATGAAATTCTCAAGAATTATTCTGTTTATCGAATTTGGATAACTCCTGATCTAAAGAGAATAGAAGATAAAAAAATCTACGAAAAACAGCCATACGCCAAAGATTTGAATGAACACCTGCTAAATTTGTTCAAATATCGAAAAATCATATACAATACAGAATATAATTTTAAGACCTATGATTTTTCAAAGAGATTACCACCTATTCTTAAGGAATTTTTCAATTAAGATGAATAAAAAAAAAAAAAAACTAACGAGATATAGAAATTCTGTGTCTGTGAACAAATTTTCTATTTTTTTCTTGTTTTTAATAACCAAGAGCGCAGCCACCC
>JAUWPK010000107.1 GCA_030611625.1 Promethearchaeum sp.
GCAAATTTAATATTTCTTTTTCAGAAATCAGCGTGTTATTATTTGACAAAGTGTATATGTCAAGTATTTGAACAAGACCCATAATCGAACCTATTATTATTAAAGCTAAAATTTGATTTTTTCCTATTTTCATATCGAAACACCTTTAAAGAGATTAATTAAATTAGGGTAAGAATTTAAAAAATTTACTAATCAGTTATTTTCAATAAGAAAATTATGGATTAAACTAATAACTTAAAGATGACCAAATTTCTTTTTAGAAGTGTAATTGAAATAAAAAAGCCACCAAATGAAAGCAGTAGTTGAGAAATACATCCCTATACAAAAATGGCACTTATTAGAGCATTTTTCAATTAATAAAGTTGATTTTGTCATAATCAATAATGATTTTGAAATTTGTATTTTGATAAAATCAGAAAATAGAAAATTTTCAAACAGAAACTAACTCAAAATTCCTAAGAAGTTATTACTCTAAGAATTAAGTCTTTTAGATTTGCTCTGTTCTAAGACTTCAATAAAACTTTCGATACGAGTTTGCATTTGTTCTTCTGCGTAAGCACGAGGATCATTCATATCACAAGTAAATAATAAAACAGGAATTCCCAAATCTTGTTGAATTTTTTGTTTGAGATCATACATACCTGTGCATGAAGGACGACAACTCATATTTTCATGCAATAGTACACCGTCAATTTGATAATTTTCAATAATATCTTTAAAATATGCAATTCGATCTGAAAGATTATAGATATATGGTTGATACATCATACGATCGGCCATTACTTTTAATCCATCCTCTAGATTATCCACATAAGGACGAGAAGGCCCAAAAGAAAATGTATATGGTTCATATGTGACTATTGCTCCATAGTTCATGAGTTGATGAAAAAACTTAATCCGATACCACATCGGTATTCCCTCAAACATTAAGCGGTATTTTTCTTCTTCTTTTGGCAAAATTCCTTTTCCTAATGCCACATAATCTTCGACTTCCTTTAGTAAATCTTCAAAATATTTTATACCTTTTTTAATTCCAGGTAATAGAACTAATGGGAAAATGTCTCCTAGTGTATCAGCATATCCGACTGGAGTAGGAATTTTTTTACGGTATTCATAAATTTTTTGCCAAAGATCGGATAAACTGCGGGAATTTTCCCAAGTTTTTAACATTTTTTTTTCATTCATTTTTTTTCCGATAGTATCTTCCATAAAATCAAAGAAATCATAAATTTGGCTAATTACGTAATCTTTATAACGTTTTTTTGTAGATTCTGAAGTGTGATTCACGATATGAGGCACATCAAAAACATAAATTGGCACGTTCATTCTTCGAGCTTGAGTTTGAAACCATTTTACATGAGTATCGCAGATAGTCCCTGCGGTCACCACAAAATCAGGTTTAGCGATACCGCCCATTTTAATGCTAATCTTTTTATCGTAAGCCCCCACATTCGTTTTCATATACGAACATACATCGCGACAAAATCCTAGACTTTCAGCATATTCTATTAAATCTAATGAAACTTTCCTTGCTCCAGAAACACACGCATTATTTTCTGGATGCAGAGGGAAGATGTCAAATCCCCAGAGTAACTCTACTGGGAGTGATGAAGTAATCCAAGCAGATTTTTTCCACGGTATGTATTCATTAATTTTTGCTTTTAACATGTACCATGGAATTAATTTAGATATTTTTTTGGAGCTCTTGAGCATTCTTACTATTTTCCGAGTAGATGGGGTTGAAGTATTTGTTGTATTCATTTTTTTTTTTACCTTTATTATTGGGGTTGTTCTAATAGCTCCACAAAAGCTTCTAATCGAGTCGAAATTTGCTGATCAATATTTTCTGTATATTCTCTCTCTAAATGAATTACCGGTACTTGAATAACTTCTAACTGAGATTTTAAGAATGGGGTATCGTATGCAAAAGTCTCACAAAATTTGATAATTTGTGAAATTACTCCATGGATTTTCTCTTTTTTACATGCTTTTAAGATATATTTAATACGAGGGTTTGTTGGATGCTTTGTAGACGATCGGGGAATATTCAAATAGTATTTGGCAATATTTGAGATTGGATCCTTATCAGTAGGTATTAGAGTTGCAAAATATCGTTCTCCTATCGAAAGATCATCTCTAACTACTCTAAGATTTACTTTTTCTAATAATTCAAACCACAAAGAATGAGTGATATCAGATCCTGTTAAAAATATAGGGTGTTTATTTATCGGAAATGGATTTCGTGCTAACCAATCTATTGAAATAGATTTAAGATAGGGAAGTACTTTTTTTTTTGGATTTTGCATGGTAAATTTTAACACATCGAAATATTCAGAATTAGAAATATCCTTGGTAATTCGTAATTTTGATAAATTCTGCAATAAAATTTTAATTTGATTCGATACTTGGATTGCCTTTTCAAGTTGATCTAAGGTAATTTTAATGTTAAAATGAGATTCTAATGCAAGAATCATTGCTTTGATTTCACCAATAAAAAAATGCTGAGCAATTTCATCTGTTTTTAAGGGATTATGAATATAATAGAGAAATTGTGTTTTTACGTGTTGATCCCATATATCAAATTGTCGATTTGTTGCGTCACAACCGTGAGCAATCGCAATTCCCTCCCAATTCGATGATTCTTCTATTGCTTGATTCAAAAAACTTCTAGCGTTTGCACAGATAAATTGTGGAATGTATTGATCTGCTAATTCCGTTGAAAAATCAGCTTTCCCTAAAATTTTATACGGATTCATTTGGGCGGCAATTATTATTTCTTCTGGGAATTCATGGGTGCTATCAAAATATGCAAATGTTTTCAATTGTTATACTCTCCCATTTTTGAATCTCTCTTTAGCTATTAGAGCAGCCCCAATCGCACCTATATATTGAGGATATTTAGGAACTAATAATTTTAATTTTAATTCATTTTCTAACGCAATTTTAACAGCAGGATTTAAGGCAACCCCTCCACAAAATACTATGGGTTCTACAATTTGAATACGTTTTACCATGGAAGCAACCCGTTTTGCAATTGAATTATGAATTCCTGCTGCAATATCTTGTTTTGCAGTGCCTTGAGCAAAATGTCCAATAACTTCAGATTCAGCAAAAACAGTGCATGTTGAGGAAATTTGTACGGGAGATTTACTTTGGAGAGCTAAATTTCCTAAATTTTCAATGGGAATATCCAAAGCATCTGCCATCACTTCTAAAAATCGGCCTGTTCCCGCTGCACATTTATCATTCATTTGGAAATCGATGACCGTGGATGATTTAGGATTTAACTTGATAACCTTACTATCTTGGCCTCCAATATCTATAATGCCTTGGACTTTGGGATAAAAATATTGCGCCCCTCGAGCATGTGCGGAAATTTCTGTGATGATATTAGATGTTAATTTAGAAATAGAATGTCTTCCATATCCGGTTGAATATATATTTCCAATATCATCGGAAGTAAGGTTATTATCTTTTAAAATTTGGTGGAATAATTGGGTTCCAATTGCAGTGAAATTATGCAAAGAGCGATTTTCTAATAATGCTTTAATTTTGCCATCTTTCATAAGCACAATTTTGGTTGCTAAACTTCCAATGTCAATTCCTACCGTATACATAATAATAATTATTAAAATTATGCTTTTATATTGTTTTTAACTAAATTTTTGAATTTCAACACTAGATATCTGTAATTTTATTAAAAGAATAATTAAAATTAAAAAAAAAATATTCTTTCCAAATTATATATTATATTTTAAGAATTTGTCATTTCTATATTCTTCAAAAGCAGTATTCAATTCTTCTCTTGTATTCATCACAATAGGACCATTCCAAGCTATTGGCTCATTTAGCGGTTTTCCGGATATTAATAAGAATCTTACAGGTTGCATGTCAGTTTGAATTCTAACACTACCTACAGTATTTTTTTCGTATAATATTATCTGTTCTTTTCCAACTGCTTCATCATGGAATTGGTCAAATTTGGCTTCTCCTTCCAAAATATATGCGAAAATTGTGTAACTCTTTGAAACATTGTGAATGAATTCAGAATGGGGAGGTAGTAGCACATCTAAATATTGGGGATCAATTATAACATCTTTAACAGGTCCTTGGAATCCATCAACTTCCCCTGCAATTACTCGAATTTTTGTTCCATCTTCCCTTTGCACTATACATATTTGATCACTCTTTATATCTCTATAGCGAGGTGTCATCATTTTGTTAGCAGCGGGCAAATTTGCCCAAAGTTGAAAACCCCATAACACCCCCTCTTGTTGTTTAGGCATTTCCGAGTGGATTATTCCGCTTCCCGCCGTCATCCATTGGACATCGTCTTGACAGATTACACCGGTATTTCCTAAGCTATCTTGATGTTCGATTTCGCCATATAACATATAAGTAATGGTTTCGATACCTCGATGAGGATGCCAAGGAAAGCCTTTAATATAATCATCTGGATTGTTTGAATGAAAATCGTCAAGCAATAAGAACGGGTCAAATAATGTTGCTTCATATGGACGGCCAAAAGCGCGTTTTAATCGAACTCCTGCACCCTCCATTACTTGACGGCTCTTTTGCTTTAGTTTTATTTTTCGATATTGTTGATTACTCATTTTACTCTCTACTTTGCTTGCTTAATTATTAGGTATTTGACCGATTAGGATAATAAAAAGATACTGTTTATAAAACAAAATTCTTTGAACCTAAAATATAATGAAAAAATTGTCGATTAGAATTATTACATCATAATTATTATTTAATGTGATCTAAGAGTTGTTTAAGTTTCATCGCTTCGGTTTGAAAGCTATTCCTTCCAGTTTTGGTTATCTCAATAGCAAGAAGTGGTCTAAAGGAAAAAATAGTTCTTTCTTTTACCCAACCTTTATCTTTTAGGACTTTGAGATGATGCTCCAAATTTCCTGATGTCAATTGTAGAAATTTCCTAAGATCTGTAAAACCAATTTTATTGTGGATAAAGAGTAATAACATAATATTAAATCGATGTGGAACATTGATAATGCCACTGCTTTCCAATAATTCATGAGAATTTTCTTTAGGTAAACATGGTAATTCAGTTTCAAAAGGGATTTTACTTGTCATATTATATTCATCTCCTTTATTTTTGGATTGAGTTAATTTCTTTTAATCTTTTATAAGACTGATTATAATTTAAAGCACCAATCCAAACCAGAATTGATGATCCAATGAAAAGAAGCCAGCATACCCATTTGATATATCCATACACAACATTTACATTCTCTGTGGAATTTAAGAATGTAGATATTGAGAAAATCAATAATATTATTCCAATTATTGGTAATTCCACATATTTGTTCTTAAATGGTAAATACAGTATTGGGATGAAACAGATGCAGCAAAAAATTCCAATGGGGATCAAATATAAAATATATCCATAGAAAATGGAAAGATAATAAAATAAAATCCATAAAATTATGAATACCCCGATAAAAATTACAAAGAGAAGTTTTTCCTTTTTATTCAAATTAATACCATTTTGAAAAGATCTATGAGGTATGACTTTTTTAGCCCTCCAATATATTAATAAAAATCCTAATAACCAAAATATAATCAAAACTAAATTTGAGATATTAACTAGTTTAAGATAATCATTAAATAATGCAATTTCATAATTAATATTCAGAAAACTTATTATTGATAATGGAGAAATAAGTTTTCTTATACTCAATGGAATGAGAATTCCTAAAATAAAATATAAAATGCCGAAAAATTTCCGAAAAGAGGATTTTTCATAATCTAAGAGATATTTTGTGAAGTTTTTAAATAAAAATTGGTTATCTCCATTGATAAAATTATATTTCTTATTGTTATCAATCATTAAGTTGTTGTTGTTTTTTTCTGATGGAGTATTTTGAAATGCCATTAATTTTTCATATTGCTTCTTAAAATTAAAATATACAATAGAACTTAAAATAAAAATTGAGAGAAGAGCAATTCCAAAAATTATATATGAAAACTTAGGTATTAAATAATTAAATTGCATTGATTTCATTTGAGAATCAGGAGAAAATATAGATAACGAAATACCCTGGATAATATTTAGTCTTATAATTATGTCTGTTGAATTTAAGATCCTAAAAGCATAACTACCGGGATATAGAATGGAATTTGATTCAATAAGGCAAGAATTAACGGAATATAGGGTTATTGCTATACCACCTCTGCATATTGTATTCTCTATAATAATTATATCATTTGATGAATGAAAGCTAATTCCTCCCTGTTCAAAAGTATTATTATTTATCAAACAAGAAATTACATATTCCCCATCAATAGATAATCCTGGCTCAAATTTATTATCAACAACAGTAATGTTTGAAATATATATTAAAGTTATATCAGCTAAATACGAGAAATTATTATTTTGAATCTTAATGGACATTGAATAATCTATATATATTCCATCACATTTCATGGAGCTTGAATTTGTAATCCCTTCGATCTTATTACTAAAAAATTGAATGTTTTCTGAGTGTCTAACAATTATTCCAATGGAATTATTTCTAATATCATTTCCTTCAACTGTGCAATTATTTAAATAATACATTCCAATACCATTGGATAAAAATTCAAAGAAATTATTTTTTATATAAATATCTTGAGATCTAATTGCATATAATCCAAAGGAATTAGACTTCCTATAATTATCATAAACACTACAATTTTCTATCATAATGTGAAAACTATCTCTAATATATATCCCCTTGGCATAACTATACATGTCTTTACCATCTGAATTTAAATATATATCACAATTTCGAGTTACAACATATTTGGTTATATTGCTTAGCTTTATAGCGAATTCGGATGAATTTGCATCAATTTTTAAATCTTCAATGATATATGGGTTATCCCAACTCTCGCCGTTTCCTGAAATATTAAGAATTTCAAGATTTGCATTACCGCTAATAATTAAAGGTTCATCATTGTAATCTATAAGCTTTATCGATTTCTGAGGTTTTTCAGTTTTATCATTTACTTGATAGATTTCGTTATTATTATTCACCAAAATACCCAACGATATTATTACTATTACACTAAAAATGAATAATCTTCGTTTTAACAATTTTTTAAACCACATATTTTAAAATTATTTTTATGGTATTTAAAGCAGTATTCAATTATGTTTTACAAACAAACAAGAAATTTTTCATTTTAAAAAATGATAGAATCCTTAGATTATTGTAAAGTGATATTATAACAGATTCTTTTAAAAAAATAATTAAAGGATATTCAAAAATATCAAAAATAAAAGCAATTTGAGAAATTTTTCTTTTTTAGGAGTTAATTTGCCTTAAAATAGAAGAAATTTATAAAATTCATTTCAATTCTATATGATCTAAAAGATTTTTAAGTTTCAATGCTTGAGTTTGAAAATTTATCTTTCCAATTTCAGTAATTTCAATTACTAATAATGGTCGAAATGAAAAAATAGTTCTTTCCTTTATCCAACCACTATCTTTAAGAACTTTAAGATGATGGTCTAAATTTCCAGCAGTTAAATGAAGAAGATTTCGTAGAATTGAAAATCCAATTTTATTATGAGTATATAGCAACAACATTATGTTAAATCGGTGTGGAACTTTAATAATATCACTTTTTTTCAATATTTCAGAAGATTTTACTTTGGAAAATTCAGGTAATTCTGTTTCAAAAGGGATTTTACTTTTATCTGTCATATCATATTCACCGATAATTATTGGATATTCTTAATTTCTGGCTCATTATTAATTGATTCAGACTTATCTAAAGCCATGATCCAAATTACAATTGAGGATCCAATAAAAAGTAACCAGTATGCCCATCTTAATCCTTTAAAAAGATTAAATTCATGGAGTATTGAATAATCAATATTTAGGTATGTAAGTAGAGAAACCATTATTAAAATTACTCCAATAATTGGTAATTCCACCCATTTGTGTTTAAATGGAAGATATAATATTGGGATGAAACATATACAACAAGATATCCCAATGATTGCCAAACCTAATATAAATCCATAACGCATAGATAGGAAATAATACAGAAACCATGAAATTATATAAATTCCAATAGAAACTGCTAAGATTATTTCTTCCTTTTTTTGCAGATTCAAACCATCTTTAAATATTTTTTGTGGTAGAACTTTCTTTGCCCCCCCATATATAAATAGACATCCAATTAGCCAAAAGAAAATTAAGAATAAATTTGAAATGAAATATAATACCCAAGTGTCATTAATAAATTTATCTCCATTAATAAAACTTAGAAAATCCCCGGATAATGATCGTGGATAGATAATTATTCTTAAACTTAGAGGTATAAGGATCCCCAAAATAAGATATATTCTTGCGCAAAATTTCCGAAAAGCTAATTTCTCATAATCTAATAGAAATTTTGACGAGGATTTAAATAATTTTAGATTATCTCCATTAATCTGGTTGTTTCTCAGATCATTTTCAATTTCCGAGGCATTCAGTAGCTTTGAATGGACTGTTTGAAATGCGGTTATTTTTTCAGATTGTTTCTTAAAATTTATATAAACAATAGAAAATAGAAAGAAAATTGAGAATAGAGCAATGCCTAAAATTATATAGGAAAAACTTGGAATAATATAATTAAATTGCATCGATTTCATTGTAGAATCTGGAGAAAATATAGATAACGAAACACCCCTGAAAATATTTAGTTTTATTGTAATATTTGATGAATCTATAATTTTAAATGCATATCGTTCAGGATATAAAATGGAATTGGATTCAATAAGGATAGAATTAACATTATATAGTTCTATTGCAATGTCACTTCTTGAAATAGTATTTTCAATAATTGAAATACCAGATGAAAAATCGAAATAAATTCCAGTGTCTTCAATAATATTTTCATATATTTTACAGTCAAATACTCCGTACCCGGATATGCCCTTTATAACATTACCCTCGTCCATTTTATTCTCAAAGATTGTTATTTTTGAATCGTTAATCAAATTTATACATGTTTCAAAGAAAGAAAATTGATTATTTTGAATCTTAATATTAGTGGAATAATACATATTAACACCTGTTCCATCAGGCCTCCATCCATATTTATATCTACCTTCTAATTTATTATTGAAAATAGTTATATTTTCTGATTTTTCAATCGATATACCATCTTTTGTAATATAATCAATATCATTATCTTCAATGGTGCAATTTTTTGATGAAACAATTCCGATTCCCTCTGCAAAATAGTCTATAAAATTATTTCTAATAAAAATATCTTCAGAATTAAGTAAATATATTGCATAGTTATAGCTGAGGGCATTTTCATAGAAGACACAAGAGTCTATTGCAATATGAGCGCTATTATTAATAATAATTCCATATGAACTATTATATCGATATGGCGTAGTTAAATAAATATCACATTGTTGGATAAGAACATATTTTGTTATGTTATTCAAACTGATAGCAAAATGGGATGTATTCGAGATGATAGTCAAATCTTCAATAATATAGGGATCATCCCAACTCTCACCTGTTCCAGGAAAATTGAGTAATTCAAGCTCTTCATTGCCATCAATTAGTAAAGGTTCATA